>JASHSZ010000370.1 GCA_030040815.1 Streptosporangiaceae bacterium | reverse complement strand
CACGAGCCTCGCCCGCCGTGCCGCCTCGGTCAGCGCCGCCCACACGTCGGGGTCCAGCGCGCCGAGGGCGGCGGCCAGCGCCTCCGCCGGAACCCTGGTGCCCGCGGCCAGGTCGACGCCGTCGAACCTCGCGGTGTACTCGCGGACCGCCGCGCCGCCGCGCAGCCGGACGTCCTCGCACACGGGCCGGACCTGCTCGATGGCCGCGGCGACATCCAGCGGCGCGCGCGGCAGCAGAGCCGTCAGATCTGCTGCGGGCATCCTGCCGGGGGCCTTGCCGCGCAAGTCGATGCGCTCGAGCACGGCGGCCTACTCCACGATCTTGCTGATCGGGATTTCCAGGATGTCGCGTCCGCCCGCGGCCTTGAGCGCCGGGATGAGCGTGTTGACGCCGCGCTTGGGCACGACTGCCTCGACGGCGTGCATGCCGCCACGAGCCAGCGAGGTCACGGTCGGCGAGGACATCGCGGGCAGGATCGCCGTCACCGCGGCGAGCTCGGCCATGCCGACGTTGAGCTTCAGCAGCACGCTGCCGCGCGCGCTGATGGCACCGCGCAGCAGCAGCGCGACGTCCTCCATTGCACTCCGCTTGACCGGGTCGGCGTAGGCGTCGTGGTTCGCGATCAGCTCGGTGTAGCTGGTCAGCAGGGTGTCCAGGATCCGCAGTCCGTTCCGGACCAGGGAGGCGCCGGTCTCGGTCAGGTCCACAATCGCGTCGACGATGTCCGGCACCTTGGCTTCGGTGGCGCCGTAGGACGGAATCACCACCGCCTTCACGCCGTGCTCCTCGAGATACCTGCGGGTGAGCGACGGGAACTCGGTGGATATCCGGATGCCCTCGGGCAGGTCGGCCGGCGACCGCCAGGGCTGGCTGGCCGGCACCGCCAGCACCACCCGCACCGGGTCGGACGTGGCCTTCGAGTACTGCAGTTCGCCGAGGGAGGCAACGTCGGCGCCGGTCTCGGTGATCCAGTCGCGGCCCGTGATGCCGAAGTCGAACAGGCCCTGCTCGACGTAGGACGGGATCTCCTGCGGCCGCAGGAACCGCACGCGGTCGATCCGCGGATCGTCGATCCCCGCGTGGTAGTCGCGGTCGGACGACCGGCGCACGGTCAGGTCGGCGGCATCGAAGAGGTCAAGGGTGGCGCGCTCGAGCGAGCCCTTCGGTATGACAAGCGACAGCACGAGCGCCCCTTCGACCCCGACACTCGGGGGGACACCCCCGACAACCCCCAAAGACCAGCCTGGACTCCGGCCTAAGACTACCGTGGCCTGGTCGGGCGACCTGCGGGCAGCCGACGCAAGGGGGACGCGGATGGCAGAAATGGCAGCGCTCCGGCTGCCCGGACTCCAGCGGCTTGCCGCGCAGGTCGAACAGAACCTGGCCGAGCACGCGAGTCACCTGCACCGCGCGACGTCGGGGATGACGGTGCGGCAGACCGAAGACCTGCTGATCGCCGACAGCGGTCTCGATGACGACACCTTCAACTTCGTCGGGCTGGCCGCCTTCACGCCCGCGACCGCGCCAGCCAGGATCGGCGAGACCCTGCGCGACCTCGCCGAGACCGGCCGGAGTTTCGCCTGGCGGGTAGGGCCCGCCTCGGCCCCACCCAACCTGTCCGCGCTGCTCACCGCGGCCGGACGACCGTCAGCGCGGCCTGAGCCCGCGATGTGGCTGCCGTTATCGACCTGGCGGGCCCCGGCGCTGTCGCAGAGCCTCGACCTGCGCGCGGTTCACACCGCGAGGGAGCTGACCGACTGGGCGTGGGTGCTGGCGGCGAACTGGGACCCGCCGTCGCCGACAGTTGTCCGCTTCTATGCCGTCACGGCCGCGCGGGTGCTGGATCCGGACTGTCCGGCACGCTTCCTGGTCGGCTACTGCGATGGCCGCCCGGTGTGTTCCGCCGAAGTCATGCTGCATGCGGGCGTGGCCGGCCTCTACGACATCTCCACGCTGGCCAGCTACCGCGGCCGCGGCTTTGGCACCGCCGTGACGGCTGCAGCGCTGCAGGTGGCCCGCGAGTCCGGGGCGCGCGCGGCCGTGCTGCAGGCGTCGGAGCAGGGTGAGCCGGTATATCGCCGCCTAGGCTTCGCCGTCTGCGGACAGTTCGCCGAGCATCCGCTGCCGCCTGACTGAGGATCCACTGGGCGGGCACCGAGACGGCGTCGCAGTGGACGGGCTACAGGGACGGCGCGCTCCGCTCTGGCGAGCGTGCAGCCGCGGACGTGCTTGCTCGGCTGCCGTAGACCATCGGGACCCGCCAGGCGGCCACGGTCGCTGCGCCGCCTACGAGCCCCACGGGCCCGCGTTAGGATCGGCCGCGGGGGTGGGTGTTCGCGCCATGGCCGCAGGCAGCAGCGCCGCGAAAGAGGTCAGTCGGCTGGTCCGGGCCATCGATCGGGCCCAGCAAGACCGCTGGTGGCTGGCCATCGGGGTCGCTACGTGGAAGAAGTTCAGCGACGACCAGGCGGGTAACCTGGCGGCGCTGGTGGCCTACTACGGCTTCGCGTCGATCTTCCCGCTGCTGCTGGTGGCCTACACGATCCTCGACCTGGTGGCCAGGACCAGCCCCGCGCTTGCCACCCGGCTCACCGACGCGCTGGGGAAGTACCCGTTCGTCAAGGACCTCGGCGTCAGCCATGGCCTCAGCACGGCAGGCTTCGCGCTGGTCGTCGGGCTCTTGCTGATGCTGTACGCCTCTCTCGGTGTAGCCGGCGCCATCCAGAACGCGATGAACACGGCCTGGAGCGTGCCGAAGTACGAGCGACCCGGCTTTCCGAAGAACAAGCTGCGCAGCCTCGGGATCATCGCCGTGCTCGGGCCGGGCGAGATCATCACGATCGCGCTGTCGACGATCGCCGGCGGCGCCGGTCACCTCGGCGGCATCTGGGCAGATGCCGCCGCTGCCGTGGTGGCGCTGCTGCTGAACATCTGGCTGTTCTACCTCATCTTCCAGATGGCGACCGCCACCGTGGTCCGCAGCCGCGACCTGCGACTCGGCGCGTTCCTTGCGGCGACCGCCTGGCAGATCCTGCAGATTGTGGTCTCGCTAGGCATCGTGCGCCTGCACACCAATTCCGCTTACGGACAGTTCGCGCTCGTGCTCACCGTGCTGGCCTGGTTCTACCTGCAGGCCCAGATCACCCTGTACGTGGTGGAGCTTGACGTGGTCCGCGCCCGGCGGCTGTGCCCGCGTTCGCTCGCGCCGCCGCCGCTGACCGACGCCGACCTGCGCGCCTACCAGACCTACGCGGAAGTGAGCCAGCTTCGCCCCGATCTCAAGATCACGGTGGATCACGTACCGGAGCAGCGCGCCCAACAGGACGGGACGGCCGGCTCCGCTCATCCGGCCACCGCCGTGGACGCCGCGACGCGACCACCAGAGGATCGGCCCGGCGCTTAGCGCCGCCGTCGCTGGGTTGCCCCGGCGCGGGTTACTGGGTTGACGCCCGCCGACCGGGTACCGGCTGGAGCTGCGGTCCCCCGATGGGGCAGGTCCGGCTGGCTTCCGGCGGCGCGCAGGAGCGCAGCACGTCATTGTCGATCAGCGCGGCGGTCAGCGCCGCCGCGATCAGCAGCAGCACCGCGCAGACGATCGCGGCGCGATCGAAGCCCTGGGAGAACTGCGCCGGCTCGTGATAGCTGGCGCTGGTCAGCCCCACCGCCGCCGGCAGCGCGGCGACGGCCACCAGCCCGGCGGCCCTCGCGACCGCGTTGTTGACCCCGCTGGCCACGCCCGCGTGCCGGATGTCAGCGCTGGCCAGCACCGTCGCGGTCAGCGGCGCCACGGTCAGGCACAGGCCGAGGCCGTAGACAACCACCGCGGGTAGCACGTCGGCCACGTAGCTCGTGTGCACACCGATCCGCGTCATGAGGGCCATACCGACCGCGAGTCCGGTGATGCCGCCGGTCATCAGCCAGCGCGGTCCGACGCGCTGTGCCAGGCTGCCGGCCCGAGCCGACAGGGCCAGCATGAGCAGGGTCACCGGCAGCAGGGCCGCGCCGGCTTCGATCGGCGAGAACCCGTCGACCACCTGGAGCTGCAGCACGAGCAGGAACAGCAAGCCGCCGAACGCGCCGTAGACCAGGAATGTGATCACGTTCACCGCGCTGAACTGGCGGGAGGAGAAGATGTCGAGCGGCAGCATCGGCGGCGTCGGGTCGGGTTTCTTGGTGCGGCGACGCTCCACGCCGACGAATGCGACCGCGGCGGCTACTCCGATGACGGCGGCCACGACGACGGCGATCGTCCCGGCCGACCCGGTCGCCTCGATGAGCGCGTAGGTGATCCCGGCCAGCGCCAGGGCCGCGAGCCCGGCGCCTGCCACGTCGAAGCGGCCATGTGAGGCGGGGTCCCTGGTCTCCGGCACATGCCGCAGCGCCACCGCGACGACCGCGGCGGCCAGCGGCAGGTTCAGCAGGAATACCCAGCGCCACCCTGCCGCCTGCACCAGCCACCCGCCCAGCAGCGGGCCGATCGCGGCCGCTATCCCCCCGAGTCCTGACCAGGCACCCACCGCGCGGGCGCGCTCCGCCTGGGCAAAGCTCGCTTGAATGATCGCCAGCGAGCCCGGCGCGAGCAGCGCGCCGCCCACCCCTTGCAGCACTCGAGCGCCGATGAGCACGCTGATGGTGGGCGCCGCGCCGCACAGAGCGGAGGCGAGCGCGAACCAGACGACGCCGATGAGGAACACCCGGCGGCGCCCGGCCCGGTCGCCGAGTGAGCCGCCCAGCAGGATGAGGCCAGCCAGGCTGAGCGTGTACCCGTTGACCGTCCACTGCAGCTGGGCCAGCGAAGCGTTCAGGTGCCGGCCGATGGTGGGGAGAGCGACGTTGACGACGGTCGAGTCCAGCAGCACCATGCTCGAACCGAGCACGGTGGCAAGCAGCACCCACCGGCCAGCCCCACTGCTCACCTGAAGCGGCGCGCCCGCTGCCGGAACCGGCACAGCCGCGCCGCCGAGATCGGACATCGCGCCTCACCCTATCGGTCGGCGCGGGTCGTCGCCTGTACCGGACTTACAGGGCCGACCAGGTGTGCACCGGCTCGTTCGACGACATCCGCTCGATGTAGCCCTGGGTCATCCGGCGCAGCGACTCATCCCGGCCCAGCCTGGATTCCAGCCGGTGCACCATCTGCGTCTGCCACGTGGCACCGGTGCGGCCGGTGAGGCAGCGCTGCTCGATGATGCCGAGCAGGCGGTCGGCGTCGTCGGTCTTCACGCCCCACCGGGCAAGTCCGTCCGAGGCGAGCGGCAGCAGCCGTCGCAGCGTCACCTCGGTGACCGGCACCTCGCCGTCGCCGGGCCAGTACACCTGGGCGCCGATGCCGCGCCGGGCGCCCTCGACAAGGTTGTCAGCCGCGGCCTTGAACGACATCTGGGTCCACACCGGCCGCTCGGCCTCGGCCAGCGCGCGGACGAGACCGTAGTAGAAGGCTGCGTTGGCCGCCACGTCGGCGACCGTCGGCCCGGCGGGCAGCACCCGGTTCTCGACCCGCAGGTGCGGCCGACCGTCCTCCACCGCGTACACCGGCCGGTTCCACCGGTAGACGGTGCCGTTGTGCAAGGTCAGCTCCGCGAGCGTGGGTGTCTCCCCGTGATCGAGCGCCGCGGCCGGGTCCTCGTCCTCGCGCAGCGGCAGCAGCGCGGGAAAGTAGCGCAGGTTTTCCTCGAACAGATCGAAGACCGAGCCGATCCACCGCTCGCCGAACCACACCCTCGGCCGCACTCCCTGCTGCTGGAGTTCTACCGGCCTGGTGTCGGTGACCTGCTCGAACAGCGGGATTCTGGTTTCCTGCCAGAGCTCACGGCCGAACAGGAACGGCGAGTTCGCGGCCAGTGCGACCTGGATTCCGGCGACGGCCTGCGCCGCGTTCCAGTAGCTGCCGAATGCCTCCGGGCTCACCTGCAGGTGGAACTGTACGCTGGTGCAGGCCGCCTCGGGCATGATCGTGTCGACGTGGGTGAGCAGCGGCTCCGGGCCGTCGATGCAGATCCGGATGTCCTCGCCGCGCGCGGCGATCAACTGCTCGTTCAGCAGCTGGTAGCGCGGGACGGCCGACATCGCCTCACCGGTCACGTCATCCTGGCGCAGCGTGGGCAGAATGCCGATCATCACCAGTCGGGTACCCGTCGCGAGGGCACGGCTCGCGGCGTGCGCGAGCTTGCCGCGTACGTCGTCCTCGAGCGCGCCGAAAACCTCCCCGGACAACGGCCTCGGCGGCACGTTGATCTCCAGATTGAACCGGCCGAGCTCACTGGCCCAGCTGGGATCGGAGATCGCCGCCAGCACCGCGGTGCTCGTCATTGCCGGCATGCCGCGGGCGTCGACGAGGTTGACTTCCATCTCCATGCCCAGCTGCAGCGGCCCGGTGTCAAACCGGTACTCGAGTAGCATCCTGGCGAGTACGTCCAGACACCGGCGTACCTTTTCGCGATAGGCCCGGCGATCATGCTGAGTGACGTGGATGGACGGGACATCCCTGCCCATAATTGACCCTCCAACTACCACCTGGGCGGGGGACTCGGTTTAACATTCGCACGTAACAGCCCGCCTGACCAGGTTTGACTTGTCCGGTTGCGGTCCAGGCCCGCGGACAGCGGGGCGGCGGATGGGCTAACGGGCAGGTCGCGGCGCGGCCGTGCTGGCCGCGAGCCCGGGCAGCACCTGCTCGTTGGGGCGCGGGCTGGTGCGGATCCCGGCGACGAGACCGCGCACAAAACGTGCCCGCAGCGCCCGCCGGTCCGCCGCTGCTGCGTACGTGCGCACCCACCGGCGTAGCGTCGCGCCGGCGTAGAGCATCCGCTCGGCAGGCCCGAGCGAAGTGGCCCGCAGCGTCCAGATCTTGTTCCGGACCTCGTAGAAGAACCGCTCACCAGGGTCGACGGTCGTCCCGCCGAACGTCCGGGTCTTGTGCACGACGATGCTGGCGGGGCAGAGCAGGCCGATATTGCCGCGCAGCAGCCGGGTCGTGAACTCGAAGTCGTCGTTCCAGAGGAAGAAGTCCGCCCGCGGCAGTCCGCGGCGCTCGCACTCGCCCGCATCGACCAGCACAGAGACAAAGGATGCCGACCGGATGGGAACGCACCCGCATTCGGCCGCGGCCGACCGTTCGGCCGCCGCCGCCATGGGCTTGGCCCGCGGGGTGTTCATCGGGTGCGGCCGACCGTCGGTCCACGCCACCGCGCTTGCCACGATGGCCGGGGCGCGACCGGGGTAGCCCTGGCGCGCCGCCAGCAGAGCCGCCAGGGCGCCGGGTTCCGGAATGGTGTCATCGTCCATGGCCCAGATCAGGTCCGCGCCATCGCCGAGCGCCTGCGCCATTCCGTAGGCGAACCCGCCGGCACCGCCGTAGTTCCCGTCGAGCTCGGCAAGCCGCACCGCAGGGAAGCCCGCGCGGACGGCCGCCGCCGTTCCGTCCGTCGAAGCGTTATCGACGACGATCACCGCGTCCGGCTGGCGGTGCTGCACCTGCACTGCCGCCAGCGACTCGAGCAGCAGCTCACGCCTGTTGTAGGTGACGATGACCGCGACCACCCGTGGCGGCTGCGGGGTCGGCGCCGCCTGGCCATGGGGGCCGAGTGCGGCGAGTCCGTCAGTCATCGACAGCCCGACAACAGACCTCGGTGGCCGCCATCGCCTAGCTGCCTCCCGACCCAGGCCGCTCAAGCGCCCGCCAGGCCAGGATGCGCAGCCGCCGCACCAGCGACGAGTGGCTGCTGAGCTGGCGCACGGAACGCTTGAGCCAGGGCGAGGCCGCGACTCGCAGCACGACGCGGTCGGCGAAGACGCTGCGGGTGATCTCATCTTTCTCGGGCGCCGCGGCCGGGAACTCCACCCAGTACGCGTTCAGCAGGAGCGCCGCTACAGCCTGCACCGCCGCGTCCAGTACCAGCTCGGGCGGCTGGTCAGCGGGGTTCACGGAACCCCTGCTCTGCTCGGGCGGCCGCAGCTCCTCAAGATCGCCGACGAGGTCGTAGCTCGAGCCTTTCAGGCCCGCGATCAGTCCGTCAGCGTACTCGCGTGCCCAGCCCAGCCGGTCGGGAGGCAGGATCACGCGCTCGCCGGCCGGGCGCGCAGCCAGGGCCTCGTGGGCCACGCCTTCTTTCACGCGCCACATGTAGTACCAGTTGGGGATCTCGGCAGACAACGCCTCGTTCATGCGCCGCAGGAACTCGATCTCCGGCAGTCCGAGCGAGGCGTTGGCACGGGCCCGGCTGAGATCCGCGGCGGCCGGGTCCACGCCGAGCACGCCGGCAAACCGCCGCCAGAGCAATCCCGGGTCCGAGGTGCGAGGTGCCGCGGTGATCACGTGCAGCCGCTCCGGCGGCACGTGCCGAGACCAGAGCTCGAGGATCGCCGCCGTGTCGTGCACGCGCCAGAACCAGTACCGGCGCCGGTCGGCAGACACCGACTCGGTGTCGATGACGTCGCCCAGCCAGTCCTGGTAGCGCCGGGCATTGCGGTGCTTCACGGTCTCCTGCCACTCCGCAGGCAGCAGCGTGGCCATGTCCCGCACCGTCAGCGCCACGTGGACTTCGGACGGCTGCAGCGACGTCACGGCGCGCTTGACTGCCTGCTCGTCGGCGGCAGAGAACAGCTCGTGCGAGATCACCGCCACTCTCGGCGCGAGCTTCGCCTGACCAGCGAGGATGTCCCACTCACCGGCCCAACTGCCGGCCGGATCGCTGGGATTCATCGGGGCGCCGTGCAGGTCCTGAGTAGCACGGTAGTGATCTTGAGGGTGATGGCCGGCCAACACCACTCCCTGGGCGGACAGCTCGGCGCGATTGCGCCACAGCACCTGCTGCAGGAATGTCGTGCCGGTCTTGGGCTCGCCGATGTGCAGGACGACTTTGGGCCGCTGCCCGGCCGCCGCGGCCCGCACCCCGGCCCTCGCGGGCACGTTACCGGGCAGGCCCTCGTCTGTGACGGCGCTCACAATCCGGCTCCCTCAAAAGGCTTGCTTCCAGGCGCGGCCGGGCCGGGTCCCGGCACCGCGTGCCTTGTGGCCTCGACACTAGCCACTGCACACTACTGCTGAGCCCACGCTGACGCAGATATCCGTGCCGGACCGGGCCCTGCCGCACCACCTCGCAGCGAGCTTCCGAAAGGCCGGGAAACGCGCGACGGTGCACTACACTGGGCTGCGCCGACGGCCGGTGCTCGACTCTCGTGCGCGGCACTGCACGGCAGACTGACTACGCCAAGGACCGCGCGACACCGACCTGAAGGCGCGGCGGTTGGAGGTTCTCCGCGGTGTATGAGCCGTTCTCGCTGCTCATCTCGGTGTACGACGGCGACCGGCCCGATTACCTCCAGCGATCGTTCCGCAGCGCCGTCCACGATCAGACGGTCCCGCCCGACCAGGTGATCATCGTACGGGACGGCCCGGTTCGACCGGAGCTTGCCGCGTGCCTGGACGAGTTCGTGGCGACCAGCCGGGTTCCCGTGACGCTGATCCCGCTGGAGGCCAACGGCGGCCTCGGCCCCGCCCTGGACCAGGGCCTCGCCGCCAGCAGGTATGACATCGTCGCCCGGATGGACGCCGACGACGTGGCCATGCCGCGCCGTTTCGAAGTTCAGCTGCCGCTGATGCAGGACGCGGACATCGTCGGCGCCGGCCTGCTGGAGTTTGTCACCGACACCGATCACGTTATTGGACGGCGCATTCCCCCGACCGATCCAGGGCACATCGCCCGGTACGCGCGGCTGCATGACCCTTTCAATCACCCCACGGTGATCTACCGTCGGCGGGCAGTCATGGCCGCAGGCGGCTACGGCAACCTGCCGCTGATGGAGGACTACGCGCTCTTCACTCGCATGCTGCTGGCCGGGGCGCGCGCCGTCAACGTGGCAGAGCCGCTGGTCTTCTACCGGGTAGGCGCTACTGCCTTCAAACGACGAGGTGGCACCGGCCTGCTGCGCTCGGAGCTGCGGATGCAGCGCGAGTTCCTGCGCAGCGGGTTCATCTCGCCCGCCGGGTACGTGCGTAACGTGGCGGTCCGGGGCAGCTACCGGCTCGTCCCGTGGTGGCTGCGCAGGGCTGCGTACCGGCTGCTGGTGGACACGCTGTCCCGGCGAACCGCCGAGCGGACGGCCAGCCTGCCGGCCCCCGAACAGGCAGCCGCAGGCCGTCCGGGCCTCAGCTCCTCCGAGCCGCCGCAGCCGACAGATCTGCCGGTGAGCGGGACACGGCACGCCCCGGCGCACCGGCAGAGCCAGCGCCCGGCGGACAAGCCGCGGCTTCAGCGAGCGCCGTCGGCCGGGCCCCGCCATGCCAGGTCCAGGCGGCCGGGCCCTGAGCCCGTGCAGCTCCAGCCGCCTCCGCACGAGCCGGCGGAGCGGGTGAAGCCGTGAACGTCGACCTCGTGGTCGTCGGGTCCGGGTTCTTCGGTCTGACCGTCGCCGAGCGCTGCGCCGCCGACCTCGGCCTGCGCGTCCTGGTGCTGGAGCGCCGCCCGCACATCGGCGGCAACGCCTACAGCGAGCCAGAGCCGCAGACCGGCATCGAGGTGCACCGGTACGGCGCGCACCTGTTCCATACCTCGAACGCGAGGGTGTGGGAGTACGTCAACAGGTTCACCGCGTTCACCGGATACCAGCACCGGGTGTTCTCGGTCTACAAAGGCCGTGTCTATCCGCTGCCGATCAACCTCGGCACCATCTGCGAGTACTTCGGCGCCGTCATGTCGCCCAGCGAGGCCAGGGCACTCATCGCCGGGCAGGCGGCCGAGGTGCCGCCGGGCACCGCGACCAACCTCGAGCAGAAGGCCATCTCGCTGATCGGGCGACCGCTGTACGACGCGTTCATCCGGGGGTACACCGCCAAGCAGTGGCAGACCGATCCTGCTGACCTGCCGCCGGAGATCATCGCCCGGCTGCCCGTGCGGTACACCTTCGATAACCGGTACTTCAGCGACACGTTCGAGGGCCTCCCGGTCGACGGTTACACTGCCTGGCTGGAACGCATGGCCGACCATCCCCGGATCGAGGTGCAGGTGAACACCGAGTTCGCGGACCTGCGCTCCGACCTAGCCGGGCGGGTCCCGGTCGTCTATACCGGCCCGCTCGACGCGTACTTCGACTACGCGGCCGGTGATCTTGGCTGGCGTACGCTCGATTTCGAGCTCGAGGTACTGCCGACTGGTGATTTCCAGGGCACGCCGGTGATGAACTACGCCGACGAGGACGTCCCCTACACCCGGATCCACGAGTTCCGGCACTTCCATCCCGAGCGCGACTGGTATCCCGCGGACTCCACCGTGATCATGCGCGAGTACTCGCGCTTCGCCGTCCGCGGCGACGAGCCTTACTATCCGATCAACACAGCAGCCGACCGGGAGCGCCTGCATGCCTACCGGGCCCTGGCTGACCATGAGTCGGGCGTCCTGTTCGGCGGGCGCCTCGGCACCTACCAGTACCTGGACATGCACATGGCGATTGCCTCCGCGCTCAGCATGTACGACTCCAGGCTGCGCCCGTACTTCGCCGATGGCGCGCCGCTGAACCGGCCGGGAGCCGACCAGTGACCGAGTCAGGCGTCCGGCCCGCCCTCCGGGTCTTGCAGCGAGTCATCCTTCCGGGCGACGACCTCGACGTCGTCCCGCTCTACGTCGAGACCAATCCCGAGCGCGGCGCCAGTGAGCTTGCCGCTGAGCAGGCCATCGAGGCGCAGACCGGCAGGAGGGCCACCGCGGTCACCGCGCCATTGGCCAGCGGCGCGGTCGGCGAGACACCGACCAGCATCGCCTTTGGCGCCCATGTTCCTACCTACCTGGTCGAAGACGCCGGCCCGCGGCGGAGCGCGGTGATCGCCGCTGGCCGGCGCGTATCCTTCGCCACCTACTTCAACGCGTTTCCGGCCAGCTACTGGCGCCGCTGGACCATGGTGTCGTCGGTCACGCTGCGCATCCGGCTCGCCGGCGAGTCCAGGATCATCCTGTACCAGTCCACCGCCAGGGGAGACAGCCATCCGATCGAGACGATCAGCGTCGAGCCTGACGAGCCGGTAACCCTCCAGCGCACCCTTCCGCTGGACCCGTTCATTGACGGCGGCTGGTACTGGTTCGACATCGTGGCCGGGC
>JASHSZ010000369.1 GCA_030040815.1 Streptosporangiaceae bacterium | reverse complement strand
GCCGCGGTGATGTCGGGGACCGAGGCCCCGGTCTCCTCGGCCAGCCGGAATGCGAAGGTGATGCCGGCGCGGTCAACCATATCGCCCGCCACCGCGGTCGTGATGATCTCGCGGCGCAGCGGATGCACGTCCAGCCGCGCCGCGTAGCGCTGCCGCAAGGCCGGCGGGAAGTAGTCCGCGAGCACCTGGTGCAGGGACGGGTCGTCCGGCAGGCCGGAGGCCAGCACCTCCTCCGCGGTCTCGATCTTGGTCTGCGCGAGCAGGACCGCAAACTCGGGCACCACGAGGCCGGTATGGGCGGTCCGCCGCTCGGTGATCTCCCGATCGCTCGGCAGCACATCCAGCTTGCGGCTGACCCGTCCGTCGCGCTCCAGCTTGTGGATGTAGCGGGCGTGCACGTGCAGCATCTGGGGCGCCTGCGCCAGCGCCGCGGCCAGCACCCGGACCTGGTGGTAGTTGTGCTGCAGAACCTGCCGCGCGACGTCCCCGGTCATCTCCTCCAGCAGGTCGTTCCGGCCGGCGACGGTCAGGGTCCCGGCTCGCACCTCCTGGTCGAGCAAGATCTTGATGTTGACCTCGTGGTCGGAGGTGTCGACCCCGGCCGAGTTGTCGATGAAGTCGGTGCACACCAGCCCGCCGGCCAGCGCGTACTCGATCCGGGCCTGCTGGGTCAGGCCGAGGTTGCCGCCCTCCGCGACCACCTTGGCCCGCAGCGCGGTGGCGTCGACCCGCACGGCGTCGTTGGCCCGGTCGCCGACGTCAGCGTTGGACTGGTAGGACGCCTTGACGTAGGTGCCAATGCCGCCGTTCCACAGCAGGTCCACCGGCGCGGTCAGGATCGCGGAGATCACCTCGTCCGGCGACAGCGCCGTATCCGCGCTGCCGATCCCGAGCGCAGACCTGGCCTGCGGTGACAGCGGGATCGACTTCGCCGACCGCGGCCACACCCCGCCGCCTGCCGAGATCATCCGGGCGTCGTAGTCGGCCCAGGACGATTGCGGCAGGTCGAACAGCCGCCGCCGCTCAGCGTGGCTCGCCACGGGGTCGGGATCGGGGTCCAGGAAGACGTGCCGGTGGTCGAAGGCGGCGATCAGCCGGATGTGCGGCGAGAGCAGCATCCCGTTCCCGAAGACGTCGCCGGACATGTCACCCACGCCCACCACGGTGAACTCGTCGGTGTCCACGTCCGCGCCGAGCGTGGCGAAGTGGTAACGGACGGATTCCCAGGCGCCGCGCGCGGTGATGCCCATCTTCTTGTGGTCGTAGCCGGCCGATCCGCCCGACGCGAACGCGTCGCCGAGCCAGAACCCTCGTGCCAGCGCGATCTCGTTCGCAAAATCGGAGAACGTGGCGGTGCCCTTGTCGGCGGCCACGACCAGATACGGGTCGTCGCCGTCGTGCCGCACGACCTGGGCCGGCAGCACTACCTGGCCGTTCTGGAGGTTGTCGGTCACATCGAGCATGGCGGTGATGAACGTCTTGTAACAGGCGAGCACCTCGGCGGCGTAGGCGTCCCGGTCGGCCGGATCCGGCAGTCGCTTGCAGACGAAACCGCCCTTGGCCCCGGACGGCACGATGACGGAGTTCTTCACCTCCTGCGCCTTGGCCAGGTCCCCGATCTCGGTGCGGAAGTCCTCCGGCCGGTCCGACCAGCGCAGGCCGCCGCGTGCCACCGGCGAGAACCGCAGGTGCACGCCCTCGAGCCGCGGCGAGTACACAAACATCTCGAACTGCGGCCAGGGCGGGGGCAGGTTGGGCACCTCGCGTGAATTGAGCTTGACCACCAGGCAGGGAACGGGGCCGAAGGCGGTACTGAAGTAGTTGGTGCGCAGCGTCGCGAGAGTCAGGCCCAGGTAGGAGCGCAGTATCCGGTCCTCGTCCAGACTTGCGACGCCGTCGAGCGCGCCGCGTATCTCCTCGGCGATGGCCTCGTCCCGCTCCGCCCGGCCGACCTGCTTGGCCGGGTCGAACCGGGACTCGAACAACCGGACCAGCAGTCGGGCGATCGCGGCGTTGGACCGCAGCGCCCTGGCCATGTACTCCAGGCTGAAGCTGAACTTGGCCTGCCGCAGGAACTTGGCGTAGGCCCGCAGCATGAACACCTGCTGCCAGGTCAGCTGCGCGTCCAGCACCAGCGCGTTGAAGCCGTCGTCGGAGATCCGGTCGTCCCACAGCGCCGCCAGGGCGCTCTCGACCTGTTCCCGGACGCGCTGATCCGCGATCAGGTCCGCATCGCCGTCGCTGTCCCGCGCCTCCGTGCGGCGCAGCCCGAAGTCGTAGATCCAGAACGGCTCGGCAGCCGGGAACTCGTACGGGTGCTCGTCGACCACGTCGACGCCCATGTGCTGCAGTCTCGGGAGCACATCGGTCAGCGTGATAGGCCCGCCGGTCCGGTAGATGGTCAGCCGCCACACGCGCTTGCGGGCGTCCAAAACCTCTTCGTCGCCGATGGGCACGCCGCCCACGTAGCCCTCCGACTCCCACAGCTCAAAGTCGACGTCCCGGCCGGACTCGCGGAGCCGGAGGATGCGAGCGAAGTCCGTGATCGCGGCCGAGGCTGGCACGTCGGTCTTGTAGGTTGCCGGGATCGAGTCGCCGAGCTGATTGAGCAGTTCCCGGCCGCGCTGCGGGCCGAACGCGGCCGCCGCCTCGGCGGCTAGGTCGTCATCCCAGGATCGGACCGCCGCCGTTATGGCGCGCTCGAGCGCCGCCGCGTCGGCATCCGGCAGCTGGCTGCCCCGCTCGGCGCGGACCACCAGGTGCAGCCGGGCCACCGGTGATTCGCCCACCAGCACGCTGTAATCCAGCGGCGGGCCGCCGAGGGCTCGCTGCAGCACCTCCATGGCACGCAGCCGGACCTGCGTCGTATACCGGTCCCGCGGCAGGTAGATCAGGCACGACACATACCGGCCGTAGCCGTCCCGGCGCAGGAACACCCTGGTCTGCCGGCGTTCTTGGGCCAGGTGCACGCCCGCGGCCATGGCCGCAAGGTCGGCCGGCGGGGTCATGAACAGCTCTTCGCGCGGATAGAAGTCCAGCACTTCGGCGACGTCCTTGCCGTCGTGGCTGTCGGGGCTCAGCCCGGACAGCTCTAGCACCTCCGCCAGTCGGCGCCGCAGCACCGGAACGTCCTTGACCCGCTCGGCGATCGCGGCGTGGGTATACAGGCCGAGAAAGCGGTACTCCCCGTCCACCGCGCCGGACTGTGACAGCCGCTTCACCGCTACGTAGTCCAGGTAGCTCGGCCGGTGCACGGTCGACCGCGAGTTGGCCGTCGTCAGGATCAGCCGGTGCGCGTCGAGCGCCCGGGCCTTGACCGCCTCCGGCAGTGTCTCGAATGAGCCGGGGCCCTTGCGGTCGTGCCGCAGAATGCCAAGACCGGTGCCCGGCACGCCCCGCAGCGCCATCCCGTCCTCGCCGCGGACCAGGTCGTACTCTCGGTAGCCCAGGAAGGTGAACCGGCCATCGGTCAGCCAGCGCAGCAGCGCGGCAATCTCCTGCGCAGATTCGGCGTCCGCCGAATCTGCTCCGGCTGAGCTGAGTACCTCGTCGGCCAGCCACAACGCCCTCGCCCGCATTCGCGGGTAGTCCTCGACCGCGACCCGAACGTCGCCGAGCACCCGCTCAAGGTCGGTGGCCAGCGCCTGTGCCTCGCCCGCCGCCAGCGGCGGGATCTCGATGTGCGTCCACGACTCCGCCAGCTCGTCGTGGCCGTACTCACTGGCCGGGTGCGCGACCACGGCAACCGGCGCTGGGCCACCGACCGCGCCGACGATCTCGCGCAGCGCGCCCGTCACGTCCCGGCGGACCCGTAGCTGCGGGTGCACAATCACGCGCGCCGACAGGCCGTGGTTGCCCAGTTCCATGGTGATGGAGTCGACCAGGAACGGCATGTCGTCGGTCACGATGTCGATGACGTCCGCAGGCGGGCGCAGCACGACGTCGCCGCCCGGCCGAACATCGACCAGCGCACGGCCCTGTGGCCGGTGCGCCGCGAGCTGCGCGTGCCGTTCGAACACCGCCGCCAGCCGCTCCGGTCCGGCTTCCGTCAGGTCGTCGTCAGCCACGTGCCGGTAATATGCCTGCAGGCACGGCACAAGCTCCCCGGCCCCCGG
>JASHSZ010000368.1 GCA_030040815.1 Streptosporangiaceae bacterium | reverse complement strand
GCCGAGAATCGGAGCAGCCACCAGTCGTCGTCGGAGAGCTCGCCCTGCCGGGTGACGACATCCACGTCCAGCAGGCAGCCCGCGCGGAACGCCCGGATGGTCGGCAACCGCAGCACCACGTTCGCACTGCGGGCCACCGTGTGGTCGGCAGCCAGCACGGCCCCGGCTTCGAGCACGACCCGACCACGGCGGGCTTTCCGGTAGTTCCGCCAGGAGTGTCTCTACCCCTGCTGGCAAGGGCTCGAAGAACATGAGCTAACGGTATGCCGCCTGAGCGGGGCTTGAACCAGGCCAGTAGGTCCGGCTGACGATCTGGGGCAAGGGTCGGGCCCGCTCTCCCCCGTAAGCTGCGCATATTGTGTGGATGTGGCGGCCCTCAATGGTTCTGGGATCGTCAGCGACAGAAAGCGAGAGAGCCCTGGCAGTGGCCGTCAGCAGAACCGGCGTCCCGACGCGGCCGGTCGCGAAAGCGGCGCTCGGCGCGAGTAGCATCTCCGCTTCGGCGATTCTGATCACTCTCGCGAACGTCAACCCTGTGACAACAACTTTCTACCGCTGCGTCTTGCCGCTTCCGGTGCTCGGCGCACTCGCAGCTGTCGAGCAGCGCAGCCACGGTCGGCGCCCGCCCGCGAGCCGCGGGTACGCCGTCGTAGCCGGGTTTTTCCTGGCTGCCGATCTGGTGCTGTGGGTTCATTCGATCGCCGATGTGGGTGCGGGAATAGCCACGGTCCTCGGCAACCTGCAGGTTCTCTTCGTCGTGGCCATTTCCTGGCTCGTGCTGGGTGAGCGCCCCGCTAGGCGTCACCTGATGGTGCTGCCGGTCGTATTGCTGGGCGTGGTGCTGGTGTCAGGGATGGCCGGGCGCGGTGCGACCGGGCCCCATCCGGCAGCGGGGGTTTTGTGCGGGGTGGCATCCAGCTTCGCCTACTCATCCTTCCTGCTGATCCTGCGCCAGGCTGCGGGTGATGGCCGGCACACGGCGGGTCAGCTGTTTGACGCGACCGTCGGCGCGGCAGCTGGCGCTCTCGCCTTCGGCCTGGCGTTCGGCGGGTTGCAGCTAGCGATCCCATGGCGGTCGCTGAGTTGGCTGCTGGTGCTGTCGGTGTCGAGTGGCATCGTCGGCTGGCTGCTCATCACGTCGTCCCTGCCTCACCTGCCGGCCGGTTTGTCATCGCTACTGCTCCTGCTGCAGCCAGCGCTGGCCATGGTTCTTGCGGCTGTTGTTCTGGGCCAGCGGTCCGGCCTAATCCAGATCATCGGCGCGGTCTTGGTCTGCGGTGGCGTGCTGATAGTCGCCCGACAGCACCAGGAGGCTCCGGCGCGGGACGCGTCGGCCGACGTCGTCAGCTCAGGGATCCGTGCCACCGCCCTTGGCTATGGGAGTGAGCTTTCACGGATTATGTGGGCACAGAAAACCCACAACGATCAAGGAGCCGGTGGCGCCGGTCCGTAACCGTCGGCTAGACCGGGTCAGGCCTCGCAGTCGCGCGCCTGCGTCCGTGCACGAAGGCGTCTAAGGTTCGAGAACCGGCCGGACCTAGGAGAAGCCTGTGCGGAAGCTTGTGCTGCAGCAGACGGCGATCTCACTCGATGGCTGCATCTGCGAGGAAGGCACCGAGTTCTGGCGGTCGTTCGGGCCAGCGGCACTACCATCCGCGCCAGATGACGATGAGTACGAAGAGCACTTCCTCGCCGGGCTGAGGCGCGCAGGAACGCACATCATGGGACGCGTCACCTACGAGTCAATGGCCGAGACCTGGCCGACTTCCACCGACCCCGTCGCGGCCGCATGAATGACACTCCCAAAGTAGTGTTCTCGCGAAGCCCGGAATCTGCGCGCTGGCCAGAGTCCCGGATCGCCAGCGGAGACATGGCAGTAGAGATTGCCCGCCTTAAGGCCGAGCCAGGCGGCGAAATCCCGGCCCACGGCGGCGTGCGGTTCGTTTAGTCCCTCGTGCAACTCGGCTTGGCGGACGAGTATCGCCTCTATGTTCATCCAGTAGCGGTCGGGGCTGGCGCACAGCTCTTTCCCGATCTCGGTCGCCCCCAAGGGCTCCGCCTGCTGTCGAGCCGTGTCTTTCAGTGCGGTGTACTGGCGCTCACCTACCGGCCCATGACACAGCAGGAGTTGAATGCGATCGTCCCCATTCCTGATACCGGAGCGGAACTGCAGATCATGCTCGACGCCTCGCGAGCAGAACCTCACCGTTTCAACCCTGCGACCGGTGATCCGGCTGCAAGATAGCCTGGCTTAGGTCGCCTTGGTGGGTCCGTTAGTCGTCATGTTGGGCCGCCAGTTCTCGGAGTACCTCGATATCGGCGATGTCCTTCTGCCGCCACGGGCCGCCGTTGCGCAGATTCGGGTACTGCTCCTTCATGGCGAGCATTCCGGCGACACTCATGGCCAGTACGGGCGTGCCATTGAGCATGCCGGGCTCGTCGCTGAAAGATCCTGGCGGGAATCGCCAGTCCGACCATCGGCCCAGGAGTTGAATAAAGGATCCGTCTGGCTGCCGGTCGAAGTACGCGGTGCTGAACAAAACGTCGTCCCACGTGAACTCGCAGGCCTCCTCAGGCGGCTGAGTCGCCAGCGCACTAGCGCCAGCCCTCAGCAGCGCTGCTTTCGACAGGTCGGCGTGAATGCGCTCAACCCAGAATTCGACGTCGCCGTGCTGGCGCGTTATGCGGCCGATCCTCGCGTCGAGGCCCCAGCCTCCGAACAGCCACGCCGAGATGCCTTCTGCCTGCGTAACCGCGATGACCTTGCGGATAACGCGCAGTTGCCCGTCCGTCGTCTCGTCCACAACTCGATCATTCTGTCGTGGGCGGCATCACGTCAGCATCACACCGCGCCCTGCAAGAAGGGGGGCGCGCCACGGATGCCCGGCGCCATACACGAGGCTGAGCGCATCACTTAGCCACTCCCGCTGAGTTTTGGTGAGCAACGGCAGCGCTGCCGTGAAGTCCGTTTCGTCTTTGGGCCGGAGGCCCTTGGCCTTGTAGAACAGCTGAACCTCAGGGACGAGGTACGGGATGCCGTCAGCCGTGACGGACCCGGTGCTCGTAATAGGCCGGCGTATGCGCTCGTCTCGCCGAGACACCCACTCGCTGCCCGATGACTCGTCGAGCATGACCTGGATGCGCCACCGCTCGCTCGGTCCGGGACGGCACCATATGTCGTGCACGCTGCTCGGGAGCCGCTCGGCTTTCTGCCATGGGCGCAGGGTGCCTGGCGGATCAGCGGCCTGCCACTGCCAGTCAGGCAGCACCTGCTGGACGAGGAGCTGGTCGCGTCGTAGCAGCAGGATGTCGATGTCGGTGTGTTCTCGGATCGGCCTCCCTGCCGCGAGTTCGATCGCGTACCCGCCTGCGATCCACCACTGAGCTTGGCAACCGCTGAACATGTCCGCGACCTCGAGCGGGCTCGCCGGCTCCCACGGCCCCCAGGGCGTATGTGTGCGCGCAGAAGCCGGCCGGTGGCGTCGCCCCGCGGCGGGCGTGCGCGCCGCCCTGATAGAAGTGTGGCGGGTCAATTCGGCAGTGCAGCCGACTGGAGCGGTGCCGCTGTGCGCACGTCGCGGACCATGCGGATTTCCCGCACGCCGTCCTCCAAGTGGGCTGTCCCGTCGGCAACGAAGCCGTACTTGCGGTAGAACGCCTGCGCGCGCGGGTTGGGATCGGCGACCCAAAGGACCGCCGACTCCGCGGGGTCGATGACGGCTTCCAGCAATGCTCGTCCTGCACCGGTGCCGTGGTCGGCTGCGTACACGTAGAGCACATACAACTGGCTGGTCCACGAAGCCGTGACGTCGGCGGGCGGGCCTGACATGGCGATCCCGACCAAGCCGTCATGCCGCTCGGCGACAGCCACGCGGCTCTGGCGATAGCGCTCGTCGGTTAAATAGGCAGTCCACATCCGCTCGCGGGCAGCGGGGAACGCCGGGTCGTCCAGCACCGCGTCAGACATGAGCCCGCGATACGTCTCCTGCCAGCACCGCACATGCAAGCGCGCCATCTGGGCGACATCCTGAACCTGGGCCGGGCGCACAACCAGGCAGGAGTCCACGGTGGAATCGTACGGGACGCCTGGCATTCACCACGAGCGTCGTCACACGTGAACACCCTGGCGGCCACGGCAAGCGCGAGCGTGGCGAGCCTGATGGACCGCATGGGCCACGACAGCAAGCGCGGCGTTGAGCTACCTACACGGCAGCAACGCGCGTCAGCGAGAGATCGCGGACCAGCTCAGCAAGCTCGGCCGCGAGGAATTCAAGTGGGGTAACCGGGGGCAGGTCCCCAGGCCGGGAGTAGGCGTTCGCCACGCGACGCGCACGAGCGCGCAACCGGGCATCGTGAAGATCGTTTGCTCCTTAAGCAAGCTACGGCCTGACCTGGGCCTGAGGGCTTGGCGCGCCTGGAGGGACTCGAACCCCCGACCGGCTGCTTAGAAGAAAACCAGGGCTTTCAATCCGACCCAAGAATCCGCTGGTCAGAGCCTTGCGGTCGACCTCGCTCGCCTCCGCCCGCTGGAGCCGCCCAGGTCACCTGTGGCACGTATGTGGCACGAAATCGTGTCTGAATTCTCCTAGTTTCGACGTGTGCCGTAGAGGGCTGCGCGGCGCATCCTGAGGCAGGCTCC
>JASHSZ010000367.1 GCA_030040815.1 Streptosporangiaceae bacterium | reverse complement strand
TACGGGATGTGCATGTCGCTAGCCGCGTCCCGCCAGGCCGCCGCTTCCTCGGAGTCGACGCCGAGCTCGCCTGCCCTGTCCGGGTACAGCTCGCTGACCGCGGCGGCCGCCAGCAGGTTGCGCTTCGCCATCAGATTCGTATAGACGTTGTCGTCAGCGATCGCGCTGTACTCGTCCGGCCCGGTCACCCCGTCGATATGAAACCTGCCGTCGCCGTCGTGGTGGCCGAGTGACCGCCAGAGCCGGGCCGTCTGCACCAGAATGTCCATCCCTGGACCGCGTTCGAAGTCGGTGTCCCCGGTGGCGGAAACGTGGCGGCTCACCGCGTGGGCGATGGCGGCGTTCACGTGGAACGCCGCGGTGCCCGCGGGCCAGTACCCAGAGCACTCCTGGCCTGCGATTGTCCGCCACGGGAACGCGGCGCCCGCGAGGCCCAGCTCGGCCGCGCGCTCGATCGCGATGGGCAGCGTGTGCTGCCGCCAGCGCAGTGCGCTCGCCGCCGCGTCCGGCGCGGTGACGGTGAGCACGGGCAGGATGAACATCTCGGTGTCCCAGAACGCGTGCCCGTCGTAGCCGGGCCCGGTGAGGCCCTTGGCCGGGATCGGCCTGTCCTCGCCGCGAGCGCCGGCCTGCAGCACATGGAACAGCGAGAACCGCACCGCCTGCTGGATCTCCGCGTCGCCGTCCACCTCGACATCCGCGCGGTCCCAGAAGTCGGCGAGGTAGTCGCGCTGTGCTGTCACAAGGCCGTCCCAGCCGGCCTGCCGGGCCGCGCTGAGCGCCGCCCACACCTGGTCCCTGACCGCTTCGAGCGAGCGCGCGCTCGACCAGCCGTGGGAGACGAACTTCACCACCCGGAGTCGTTGCCCAGGCGGCAGCGTCGTCGCCGCGGTTACGATGCCATTGTCCTGGTTCGCGCGCGTGTCGGTGCGTAGGCTGCCGAGCCCGTCGATCACGTGATCCATCGCGACGCCGACGCGCAAGCCACTGCGCTGGGTCCGGTGCATCAAGATCACGGCGTGCTCGTCGTGATGCTCGAACTCGGCGACCATGGGGTGCTCAAGGACGGCGGCAGCGCGCGGGTCGCCATCGGCGGCCGGCAGCTGCTCGTTGGCCAGCAGCTCCGACTGGACGGTCAGCTGCACGGCCTGGTCAACCGGCTCGACCTCGTAGCTGACCGCGGCGACCGCCCGGTGGGCAAACGACACGAGGCGCTGCGACGTCACGCGCACCGACTCGCCGGCCGGTGACACCCACTCGGCGCGGCGGGTCAGGATTCCGGACCGGAAGTCCAGCACTCGCTCGTGCGACCGCAGGCTGCCGTACCGCAGGTCGAACGGCTCGTCGTTGACGAACAGCCGGATCAGCTTGCCATTGGTGACGTTGATGACGGTCTGGGTGGTCTCCGGCCGTCCGTACGAGGCCTCCCCCGCGGGTAGCGGGCGGATCTCGTAGACGCCGTTGAGGTAGCTGCCCGGCAGCCCGTGCGGCTCACCCTCGTCCAGCACGGCACGCCACCCGACATGGCCGTTGGCGAGCGCGAACACGGACTCGGTCTGCGCCAGCGTGTCGAGATTCAGCCCGGTCTCCCGGAGACACCACGGGTCCAGGCTGAACTCAGGTTGCTTGATCAGAGCAGCTCCTCCAGGTCCTTGACGACCACGTCGGCCCCGTGCTGGCGTAGCGCGGCCGCCTGGCCTACCCGGTCGACCCCGACGACGAAGCCGAACTGGCCGGCCCGGCCGGACTCGACACCGGCCAGTGCGTCCTCGAACACGGCGGCCGCGTCCGGTGCGAGATTGAGCGCTTTGGCTCCGGCCAGGTAGGAGTCGGGGGCGGGCTTGCCGCGCAGGTGCTCGGTCGCGGCGACGACGCCGTCGATGATCGCTTCGAACATGTCCTCGATGCCCGCCGCGGCGAGCACATCCTTCGTGTTGGCGCTCGACGACACCACTGCCCGGCCCAAGCCAGCTTTGCGCGCGGCCTGCACGTACCGGACCGAGCCCGGGTAGGCCTGCACGCCGTCGGTGCGGAGACGGCGTAGCAGGATCTGGTTCTTGGCGTTGCTGAGGCCGCGGATGGTCGGCGTGCCAGGCGGGTCTTCTGCACTCCCGGCCGGGAGGTGGATACCACGAGATGCCAGGAACGACTCGGTTCCCTCCTCGCGGGGCTTTCCGTCCACGTAGTCGTCATAGTCGCGGACCGGATCGAACGGAACGAATTTGTCACCGGTCGCCTGCGCCCGCTTGCGCAGGAAGTCGTCGAACATCTCCTGCCAGGCGGCGTCGTGCACGCTGGCTGTCTGGGTTAGCACCCCGTCCAGGTCGAACAGGCAGCCGCGGATGCTGTCCGGTAGTCCGAGCACGTCACCACCCTACGAGTAGTTCAAATCTTCGCCCGCCTTGGCCAACCCATCTCGCCAGGCGGAAGTGAGACCTTGCTGGCCCGTTAACGCCGCTCTAACATCAGCACACCCCGCCCGCGGAAAGGGCAGGTTTCTGCCGTCCCCACATCAAGTGGAAGACAGGTGCCAATGTACGGATTGCTTTCGAGAACGCGAGTCATCGTTGCCGTGGTAGCGGCAACAGGCATCGCCACGCTGGCGGGCTTCGGTACCAGCAGCGCCGCCGCGAGCACGTCCTCCAGCAGCACCGCCGTGAAGACGTCGAGCTGCGGCACCAAGCCAGGAGTGAAGGCGACCGGGACGCCGATCGTCCTCGGCACCATCGTCACTGACCAGCCTGGCACGTCCTTTACCGACATCCCCGACATGACAAACGCGTACTTCACGTGCGTCAACGACAACGGCGGCGTCAACGGCCACCCGATCCATTACTACATCGAGACCGAGCAGACCAATCCGGCGCAGATCGCTGCCGACGCCAAGCAGCTCGTGCAGACCGACCACGTGCTCGGCATCGTCGGCAACACCAGCATCATCGAGTGCTCGGTCGACTCCAGCTACTGGAAGTCGCTCGGCTACTACGTGATCGCCTCGGGCATCGCGCCAGAGTGCTACGGGACGCCGAATTACGCGGACGTGAACATGGGCCCGCGGTACAGCTCCGACGGCGCCGTGCAGTACGCGCTCGCCAAGGGCATCAAGAAGATCGTGTTCGACCAGTCGAACGTCCCCGGCACGGGATACATCGCGGCCGGCCCGAGCGCGCTGGCGGCAAACGCGCACGCGTCGATCGTGCAGCTGACCGAGGACGTGCCGATCGCGAACGCCGACTCGGTCGCCATCAAGGAAGTCGATGACGCCGGGCCAGACGGCGCGGTGATCCTCAACTTCACCCCGCCGGACGCGCTGGTGATCCTGCAGGCCGCGCAGTCGCTCGGCATCGTGAACCACGTGAAGATGTGGGGCTGCTCGACACCGTGTAACACCGATTTCCTGTCGCAATCCCTGGGCGCGACCTGGAATCACGAGCTGTACGTCAACGCCGAGCTGACCCCGCCCGACTCGACGAACAGCCCGACGATGAAGCTGTACAAGGCCATCCTGGCGCAGTACGGCAGTAGCGGCCCGGACAAGGTCACCGGTGGCATCGGCAGCTTCAGCCAGATGGGCTTCACCGAGGCCGAGATCGCCGTGCACGCGCTCGAGGGCATCAAGGGCAGCTACACGGTGAAGAGCGTCAACGCCGCGTTCAAGGGCGTGAAGGATTACGACACCGGGATGCTGTGCCAGAAGTGGACCTACGGCAACTATCCCACCCACATCGCCAACAACGAGGATTACACGGTCACGCCCGACAACGGCAAGATGGTTACCGCCGAGGGCTGCACGCAGATCTCGAACGTGGATCCGCAGATCGCCGGGTACCGGCACCACGCCGGCGTGGCGCCTCTCGATCCCACGTCGAGCTCGTGAGCCGGAATCGGTGATGCGATCAGAGTTCTCGAGGTAACCACGCGATGCCGAGCTGGCAGGAGTTCCAGCCGTTCATCGTGACTGGTCTCGCCCTCGGGGGGGTGTATGCCCTCTCGGGGGTGGGACTGGTCGTCCTCTACCAGGCCACCGGCGTGGTGTACCTGGCATTCGGCGCGGTCGGCGCGATGGGCGCCCTCATCACGTGGTCGCTCATCAGCGTCAGCGTGCCGGATTGGCTCGCCTGGCTGGTCTGCCTGGCGTTCAGCGGCGGGCTGACGCTGGCTTACGGCATGGTCTTCGGCCCGCTGCTAGCCCGGCGCAGCCCGCTCGTGAAAGCGACCGCGACCCTCGGGCTGCTGCTCATCCTCTTCGGAGCGATGGACCTGCTGTGGACGACCAGCGGCGGCGAGGTTCGCTCGCTCACGCTGCCGACCGACTCCAGCAAGTTTTCCATCGCCGGGGTCCAGATCACCTACACGCAGCTGATCGGGCTGCTGATCGGCGTCGTGATCACGCTGGCGACCGCGGCGTTCTTGCGCTCCACCAAGCTCGGCACGGCCATGCGGGCTATGGCCAACGACCGAGAGATCACCGCCACGCTCGGGGTGCCGGTGCGCCGCGTCGAGGCGGCCGCCTGGCTCGGCTGCGGCGTGCTGGCCGGCATCGCCGGGCTGCTGCTCGCCGACATGGTCGCGCTGGACGCGACCACACTGACCTTCCTGGTGATCTCGTCGCTGGCGGCCGCGCTGATGGCCCGGCTGCGCTCGGTCATCCTCACGTTCCTGGCCGCGCTGCTGGTCGGGCTCGTGCAGAACCTGCTCGTCCCGATCCCGTCGCTGAGCAACTACAACACCATGGCCCCGTTTGTGCTGGCCGCGCTCGCGCTGCTGGCGCTGTCCCGGCGCCACGTCATCGCGCTGTCCCGCGAGGAGGTCTAGTGCTCGACGTGGCGGGCCGCACCGCCAGCGCGCGGCAGCCAGGGTCGCTGCTGCGGCGGCCCAGCCCTCCGACGCTAATCCGGGCTGTCGTGATCGTGGTCCTGCTGCTGTTCACGCTGCTGGCGCTGCCGCAGCTGCTGAGCCTGTACTACGTCGACTACATGACCGAGGTCGCGGTCTACGCGATGGTCGCGCTCGGCCTCGGGGTGCTGGTCGGCCGCGTCGGCCTGATGTCGCTCGGCCAGATCGCCGTGCTCTCGGTGGGCGCCTGGTCCGCCGCCCGGCTGCTGTTCGGCACCAGCCAGCCGTTCCCGCTGGTGCTGGTCGAGGCCGGCCTG
Organism: Streptosporangiaceae bacterium; assembly: GCA_030040815.1. The sequence goes on along the minus strand of JASHSZ010000367.1, from coordinate 4,863 downwards.
GTCACGATGGTACTCGGCACCGTGCTGCTGCTGCCGGCCCTGCGGCTGCGCGGCCTGTACCTCGCGCTGATCACGCTCATGCTCGCGAGCGCGGTCTACGTCGTGCTCCTGACGCTGAACTTCCCCAACGGCGGGCACGGCTTCAGCGGCTACAACGGCAACCAGATTCACATCCCGCCTATTCGCCGGCCGAGCATCGCGACGTCCGACCCGGCCTACTTCCGGTACGCGGTGATTGTCGCCGCGGTGATGTTCGCCCTCGTCGCGATCCACATCCGGACCCGTCCGGGCCGCGCGTGGGCGGCTATCAGGCAGAGCGAGCCAGCCGCGCTTGCCGCCGGCATCAACACAACGCTGTACAAGCTCTGGGCGGTCGCGCTGGCCTCGTTCGTCACCGGCGTGGCGGGCGGGGTACTGGCAGGCGCGGTGCACTACCTGTACTCGGACGACTTTCCCGCCTACACCTCGATCACCATCCTCGCGGTCGTGCTGATGGGCGGCGCGTACAGCCTGTGGGGCGCCATCGTCGCCGCGCTGCTCATGCAGCTGCTGCCCGCCCTGCTGAACAACTGGGGCGTGTCCAACGACTGGCTCACGATCATCTTCGGCATCGGCGTCATATTTACGCTCACCACCGCGCCGCGCGGCATCGCCGAGCAATTCCCCAAGGACATGGCCCGGCTTGGCGGCCTGCTCATGCGGCAGGTCCGCCGCGCTAGGCACGTCCCCGATGTACCGCCCGCGCCAGCATCCGCGCCCGCCACCGCGTCGGCCAGCGAGGGTGAGGCGCCATGATCGAGGTCGACAACCTAACCGTCAGGTTCGGCGGCGTCACGTCGCTGAATCAGATGGGTGTCACGTTCGAGTCCGGCACCTGCGGGCTGATCGGGCCCAACGGAGCCGGCAAGACCACTTTCTTCAACGTGCTCAGCGGATTCGTCCGGCCAGCCAGCGGGTCGATCCGGGCGTTTGGCGACGACCTGCTATCGATCGTCCACTATCGGCGAGCCCGCTGGGGGCTGCGCCGCACATTCCAAACCGAGCAGGCGATCGAGGACCTGTCGGTTTATGACAACGTCGCGCTCGTGCACGAACACGCGGGCTCGTCCGGCCGGTCCCGGCGTGCCGACGTGCTCGATGCGATCTCGTTTGTGGGGTTGGACACCGACCCCGCGGCGAACGTCGGCACGCTCGGTGCCGGTCAGCGGCGGCTGGTCGAGGTCGCGAGGGCCGTCGTCGGCCGCCCGAAGCTCGTGCTCCTCGACGAGCCGGCCGCAGGCCTGCCGGACGCCGAGACCAGCGGGCTGGCGGACGTGATCCGGCAGATCCCGGCGCGCACCGGCGCGCTGACGATCCTGGTCGATCACGACATGAGCCTGGTGTCCGCGTGCTGCGAGACGACGGCCGTGCTGGACTTCGGCGAGCTCATCGCGTCCGGTCCGACCGCGCAGGTGCTGCGGGACGAGCGCGTCATGCGGGCGTACCTGGGTACGGCGGAGGTTGCGTGAGCGAGCCGGTAGCCGGGAACGGGGCGCTGGAACTGCGCGGCCTCACGGTGGAGCGCGGCAACCGGGCCGTGGTCAGGGACGTGTCGCTCGACATCCCCGCCGCTGACGTGACCGCGCTGCTCGGCCCCAACGGGGCCGGCAAGTCGACACTGGTGCTGGCCGTCGGCGGCGTGCTGCGCCCGCTGGCCGGCTCGGTGCGGCTGAACGGCCGCGACCTAGCTCGCCAGCGCCCCGAGCCGATCCGGCGGGCTGGCGTGGCGATCGTGCCCGAAGGCCGCAGGCTGCTGCCCGACCTCACGGTCGAAGACAACATCAAGGTCGCGGCGTATTCGCTGTCGAGTGAGGCGGCTAAAGGCGGCCGTGACCGGGTACTCGAGCTGTTTCCCGAGCTGTCCCGTCGGCTGTCCGCGCCGGCCCGCTCGCTGTCGGGCGGCGAGCAGCAGATGCTCGTGCTAGCGCAGGCGCTGATCTCCTCGCCGCGGTACCTGCTCATCGACGAGCTCTCCCTGGGCCTGGCCCCAGTGGTCATCAACCGGCTGGTGCCGACCATCCAGGAGGTCGCGGCCCAAGGCATCGGCGTGCTGCTGATCGAGCAGTTCGCCGCCGTCGCGCTGAAGCTTGCAACCAGGGCCTACATTCTCGAGGGCGGCCGGATCCGGTTCTCCGGCGCTGCGAGCGAGCTGCGTGACGAGCCCGAGCTGCTGCGATCGGCCTACCTGCTGCGGGGCAGCAAAGAGTCGCCTGCGGCCGAGTGATCGTCACAAGCTAGGTCTCCTGTGCTGTCGCACAACGCAGGAATCCTGCCACCTGACGGCAAGGACTGCCATGCTGACAGGACTTCTGCGGTAATGTGCCGTCCAGGAGCACGCACAGGCGCGCACATTTTGTGTCCTGACACAGGTCGAGGGCCAGTCGGCAGACACAGCGGCAGTTCGGCGGTGGCGGTCTAGGGTTATGTCTCAGGTAGACGCCTCACACGTGGCCCGCCAGGCTTCGGTGGTACTGGACGAGCGGGCCGTCCAGCGCGAGAACGCGCTGCTGCGCGAACTGGTGACCGTCTACCAGCACCTGACTGGTCTCACCCTGCAGGACGCGGACGTGTCCACCGTCCTGCAGTTGCTCGCCAGTCGCACCGCCGCGACCGTCGCGGTCGTCAGCCGCGGCCTCGAGGTACTGGCCGCAGCGGGGCCCGACCTGCCCGACGACGAGGTGGCCGCGACCGTCAGGGATTATGTGGCCGCCAGGCGGCTCGGCACCGTGATCAACAGCACCGCACAGACGCGCCGGTCGCTCCGGTTGCCCGACACCGCCGGATCCGCGGGCGTCGTGGTGGCGCCGATCCTGGTGGGCGACGATGTGCCGGCCTACCTGCTCACCTTCGGTAAGGCGGGCGCCGACAGCCGCGATATGAGCCTGCTGCTGACCGAGCACGCCGCGACGATCTGCGGGGTCATACTCGGCCGCGAGCGAGTTGTCGCCGCGGCCGCCCGGCAGGTACGAGACGACCTGGTCGAAGGGCTGCTGCTCGGGACCAGCCACGGCAACGGGGAGGTCGGCCGGTGGGCCCGCCACCTCGGCTATGATGCCAGCCGCGAGCACCGCATCCTCGCGGTCGCCATCGAGGCGACCGGGTCCGCCGGAGCCTCCGGCAGCGCCGCCGCGCTCTGGAAGCGGGTTGCGACCGCGATCGACCACTTCTTCGCGTCGCGCATGCCCGGCGCGATCATCGCCATCCGCGAGAGCGAGGTGGTGATCGTGGTGCCCGACCCCGACGGCTCCGCAGGATCGTCCCTTCGAGGCATCACGGCGGGCGGCCCCGCAGGGTCACCCCTTCGAGGCACCACGGCGCGCGGCTCCGGGGGGTCGTCCCTTCGAGGCACCACGGCGGGCGGCTCGGGGGGGTTGTCCCCCCGGGTGAGCACCGCGCCGCCGGGCAGTGCGGCGAGCCGACTGAGCACGGCCTGCCTGGCGCGGATGCGGGATCTGTTCCCTGAGGCCGTGGTCACCATCGGCATCGGCGGATCGTGCCGCGACCCGGCGGAGATCGCCCGCTCTTACGGACAGGCTCGACGGACCATCGACGCCGTCGTCCGGCTCGGACGGCAAGGCCAGGCGGTTGCCTTTGAGGATCTCGGCATCCACCGGCTGCTGCTTCAGGTGCCCGACCTGGCCGAGCTAAGGTCGTTCGCGACCGAGATACTGGGCGAGCTGGACCGGCAGGACCCGCAGCGCGGTGCCGAGCTGCTGGCCACGCTCGCCTGCTACTTCCGGGAGAACAACAGCCCGCAGCGGACGGCGCAGAGCCTGCACGTGCACCCCAACACCGTCGCCTACCGAATCAGGCGGGTGCAGGAGATCACCGGCCTGCGCCTCGACACCTACCGCGACCGGCTGATGGCCCAGGTGGCGATCGAGATCGTCGCCGCCACCGAGGGTGGGATGGACGTGCTGCACGGACCGGAGAGGATGCCACGATGACCGTTCCGGACCAGCTGCCGCATGACCTGCTCACGGCGCTGCACGAGCGCGTCCTAATCTGCGACGGCGCGATGGGCACCATGCTGCACGCGGCGGGCAACTCACTGGATCGCGCGCTGACTGAGCTCAACCTGTCGAACCCCGGCCTGGTGAGCACCATCCACGAGAGCTATCTCAGCGCGGGCGCGGACGTCATCCTCACCAACACGTTCGGGGCTAGTCGGCTGCGGCTGGCCGACCAGGGCTTCGGTGACCTGGTCGCGGAGATCAATCAGGCTGGGGTGCGGCTCGCCCGACGAGCGCGCGATGCGGCCGGGCGGCCCGCCTTCATCGCCGGCTCGGTGAGCCCGGCCGTGACCCCGAGCCTGCGCCGCCGGGTGGAGCGGGCAGTTCGGGTCGAAGCGCTGCGCGAACAGATCGAGGTGCTCAATCGCAGCGGTGTCGACGCCATCATCCTGGAGACGTTCGGGTACCTGGAGGAGCTCGCCGAGGCCGTGGCGGTTGTCGCCGAGATCTCCGCGCTACCCATCATCGCCCAGGCGACGTTCGCTGCCGATGGCCGCACGCTCGGCGGCGAGAGCCCGCGCGAGGTCGCCGAGGTGCTGAACGGGCTGCCGATCGCGGCGCTGGGCACCAACTGCACCCTCGGCCCGCAGGGCGTGCTATCGGTCATCGAGGCACTGGTGCCGCACACCCACCTGCCGGTCAGCGCGCAGCCCAACGCCGGCCTGCCCCGCCGGGTCGACGGGCGCCGATTCGAGTACAGCGCGGACGACGCCTACTTCGCCCGGTACGCGCGGCGTCTCGTCGAGGCCGGCGCGACGCTGGTCGGCGGGTGCTGCGGCACGACGCCGTCCCAGATCCAGGCCGCGGCCGC
>JASHSZ010000366.1 GCA_030040815.1 Streptosporangiaceae bacterium | reverse complement strand
CTGCCGCCAGCTCGGGTAGCGCAGCGTCCAGCCGAGTTCCTTCTTGGCCTTGGCGTTGTCGGCACCCCGTGACTGCGTCGCCATCGCGGTCATGGCGCTGCCCGCCACCAGCGCGGCGAGCCAGCCCGGCACCCGCCAGGGCCGCCTAGCGCCGAGCACCTGGGCGAACACCGGCAGCCACTCGCGCATCGGCGCGGGCTCGTCATCGACGATGTGATAGATCGCCGGGCCGTCGTGGCCGAGGGCCAGAATGGTCGCCGCGGCCGCATCGTCGAGATGGATCCACGACGTGACACCGGCGCCGTCGCCGACGATCGGGTACTGCCGCTTGCGCACCATGCTCGCAAAGCCGTCGTCCCCAGGGCCGTAGAAGCCGCCATAGCGCAGGGCGATCCCGCCGTAGGCTGTGACGGCCTCGTCCAGGTGGGCCATCGCGGCGTTCGTCTCGCGCGCGGCGGGCGGCGGGGTGGGGTCGAGCGGATCATCCTCGGTCTTGACCCAACTGCCCTCGCGTGCGTAGCGATAGCTGGCAAAACTCTGTGCGACGAACCGGCGCACGCCAGCCTCGCGCGCGGCGGCCAGCAGCGCGTCGGTGCCCTCGGTCCTGATCCGGTTCGTCCGCGCGAAGCTGCGATCCAGGCTGCGCGACCACTTCATGTTCGCCAGGGCGGTCGCCTCGTGGATGATCGCGTCGGGGTGCGCCTCGACCACGGCCCGCCGCACGGCAGGCGGGTCGAGCACGTCGAGCGCGACCGGCTCCGCGCTCAGATCGCGGAGCCGCTGGTCGTGGCCGGGTGACACGTACGTCCCGATCACCTCATGTCCGGCAGCGACGAGCTGGGGAACGAGGCGCCTGCCAATCGCACCGCTAGCGCCCGCGACGAAGACTCGCATCTTGTCCTCCTTGCGGTCCGGGAACTAGCCCGGTCTGGGTCTTGGTGCTCTGACCCCGCTGGGCTGCCGAACGTGACGGTACCGCGGCGACCCGGCGGGCGAGAACCCGGCAGACCAGTGACTGCAACGATGTCGGGCTCGGCGGTGTCACGATCCGGGGGGTCGCCGTGCCGTTGAGCGAGCTGCCGGCGAGCTGGGACGCGCCTGGCTAGGGCTCGTGCAGCCGGACGAAGGCGTTGACCCCCAGGTCGTCGAGCAGCGCGAGCGCGTCGGCGCGGCTGACGTCCACGTCGTGCGACAGTTGCGGGGTCGGCTTGCCGCGGTGCGACGCAAACGCGATGCAGGCGTGCAGCGCGGACTCGCAGAGGCCGCCCACCGCGGCGTCCGGCGCTGGGATCAGGCCGCTATACGGCGGGACCGGCCGGGGTACCACATCTGGCCAGTCCTGCGGGTCTCGCGGCATCTCCAGCGACAGCAGCGGAGCGATGTCGGCGGTCACGGTATCCCTGGCGGTCAGCGGGTCGCCGAGGTTCCACCGCCTGCGCAGCGTCGCGATGACGGAGGTGTGCCGGTACTGGCTGGTAACGACCGTTTGCGCCGGGATCCACGCGGAGATCGCGATGGCCGGCACCCGCACGCCGGACCGGTCGAAGCCGAACCCGAGCTGGCCGGGCGGCGCGCCCGGAACCGGTGGCGGCACGAGCGGCGGCGGAACGTGGTCGTAGGTGCCGCCGTGCTCGTCAAAGGTGATCATCAGCAGCGTGTTCCACGCATTCGAGCCACGCTCGGAGGCCGAGCCGCGGACCGCGTGGTAGATCCTGGCGAGCAGTTCCTCGCCGCCGAGCAGCGAGGACGGTGCATCGATCGGCGCGTCCGGGAACAGCGCGTCGAACGCGGGGTGCATGTCGTTGTGCCCGTACAGCAGGTTGGGCTCGATGAACGAATACGTCGGCAGCGTGCCATCGGCGGCATCCTGCAGGAACACGTCGGTGGTCTCGAACTTCGTTGCGAAGTGCGGCCAGAGGCGGCGCGCGTGGATGATGCCGGTGAGTGACAGGTGACTCGGCGGATCGCAGTACACCTTCCACGAGAGGCCTGCGCGGTCGAGTCGCTCGAAGATGGTCTCGGCGGTGTTGTGCACCGGGAACGAGCCGGTCGGTGACAGGTTATTGACGAATCCGGACGACGACGCGGCGTGCACGAACGACCGGTTGGCAAAAGTCTGCGAGGGGACCTCGCAGAACCAGTGATCGAACGTCGCGAAGCCGCGTGCCAGCGCTGAGGTCACCGGCATCTGCTCAGGCGCGTAGCCGGTCATGATCTGGGCGAACTCGTCGTAGCTCGGCTGCCTGCCCATCTCGGCTGCGAACGCGCTGATGTAATCGGTCACGAACCCGGTCATCGGCGGCGGCAGCAGCGGGTCGGACGGGGCGTTGTACGGCGCGGCCATCTTGTCCGCCAGCACGTCGCGGTTGGCCGGCGGATCGATAATGCCGAACAGCTGGGTGTTGACGTGCTGGTACTCCTCGCCCGGGTCTGGGCTCGGCGAGTTCATCCCGGCTGCGACCCCGTAGTCCAGGACGGACCGGCCCCCGGCGTCCGCCCAGTCGGGAACGGGATTAGTGAGAATATTGCCCGTTACTCCCGCAAAGCTCCCGACCTCACCGGGCTGGTACAGCCGGCCGAGCAGGTTGTCGAACGAGCGGTTCTCGAACATGAGGACAACGACGTGGTCCAGCGCGGTGCTCCGGTCAGGATGCGACATGACAGCACCGTAACTGGTGGCAGCCGGCTGAGCCTGCGCGCCGGCCCCGACGGTAGGGTCCGGCCATGGAGATTCGCGATGTGGCCGTCGTCGGCCTCGGCACCATGGGGGCCGGCATCGCGGAGGTGTTCGCGCGCGCCGGGACCGGCGTCGTGGCGATCGAGGCCGACCCGCAGGCGCTGCGGGCCGGGCTGGGCGCGCTGGACGCAAGCCTGTCCAGGGCGGTTAGC
>JASHSZ010000365.1 GCA_030040815.1 Streptosporangiaceae bacterium | reverse complement strand
GGATCGCTTGGCAGGTCATACCTGGCTCTTCCAGATGGCATTGGGCCGTTCCCTGGCGTGGTGGTCGTCCATGAGGCCTCCGGGCTGAACGACAACATCAGGGACATCTGCGGCCGGTTCGCCGGGGTGGGCTACGCCGCTTTGGGCGTTGATCTGTTCGCGGGCCGCAACCGGGCCGCGTGCATGGCGCGCATGTTCGTAGCCGGGATGACCGGAAATCTTGACTACTACGGTGTCCCGGCACTGAAGAACGCGCTCGGGCAACTGGCCGACAGCCCGGAGGTCGATGCCGGGCGGATCGGCGCTATCGGGTTCTGCCTGGGTGGTTCCATCGTCTTGACCTGGGCCTGCACCGACAACCGGCTGGCTGCGATCGCCCCGTTCTACGGGACGGCCCCCAGGCCGCGGGAGGCGATCCGCCGGATGTGCCCGGTGGTGGGGTCATGGCCGGGAAAGGACTTCACCGCCAAGGCCGCCAGGGTGCTGGAGACCGAGCTGACCGCCGCCTGTATCCCGCATGACCTGAAGGTCTATCCGGGGGCCAAGCATGCCTTTTTCAACGACCAGTGGCACGCTTATCACCCTGCCGCGGCGGCGGACTCCTGGCAGCGGGTGCTGGTCTTTTTCGCCAGGCATGTCCGGACAGGACCACAGGGACCTGCCTAGGACGTGGGTTTGGTTGCGAGCGGGCCGCGGCGTTCCAGGCGGCGCTTCAAATGGGCGGAATCTGATAGGCCTGGTCGAGGAAGGAGAATCGGGCGGAGGGACAGCACCTCTAGCTGGTGGGGGGTCCTGGGTTACAGGCCTCCGCACCCCGCAAGTCATGGCGGGGAGTGATGGGGGCGCCCGGCGTCGGCAGCCGCGCGCGATGCGCCTGGTGTGCTGGGCGCATGGGAGCGAGCATCGCCGGCATCGGCTTGCAGCACGCGAACGCCGCGCCGGACGAAATGAAGGAACTCGCCGACCAGCTGCGCGTGATCATGCGCCAGGCAGGGCTGCCCCACCCGGCCAGCGACATCCTGTACGCCTAAATCGACAGACAGTCTGGAGGGCGCCTGCCAGCCGGCTCCACAGACCACGTCACAAGTTCGCGGCGGTCCGGGTGCCTAGGCCGGAGGAGGCTACCGGCAACAGAGCGTAGACCGCGGCAAACGTCGACATGCCAGCGTCCGTAGGCAGGACGCCTGGCGATGTGTCCAGACCGGACGCCCCGATCACCATGGCCGATGCGGGGCCGGCCATCGACGAGAGCGCTGGCGACCGCGTGCACAACAGTCGCGGCAAACCAGCCTTCCTGACCAATCGGAGGCCGTAGCCCTAGCCGAGGGAGCCCGGCGTGCTGGTCAAAGCCATGGCTCAAGCGTGCGTGGAGGCATATGCCTTGCTCGCCGCGGCGCCGAGCGTGCTGCCCCAGCTGCGGGCCCTTGAGTCCTCGCCGCCGAGCAGGGTGTTCTGCTTGCCGATAAGGAAGCTCTTAGAGCCGGCCGGCAGCACGTAGCCGTGCCGTCTGAGCACCCTGGCGATGCCGCGGCTCGCCTGTCCGGTGAAAACCGGGACCCCGTTGATCCGGGTGTCGAAGGCTGCAGCGAGCCCGTGCCCGTCGGCGACGCCGTTGAGCCATTCGCGCAGCCCTGGCCCGCCCGCGTCCGGGTCCAAGGTCAGCCCGCTACCCTCCTTGCGGGCCATGTCGGCCGCCATCCGCCGGGAGGCGGCGTTCGACATCCCGTGCATATGCGTCGGCCCGCCGACGACCAGCAGATCGGCCGTCGCGATGAGCTCCCGCGTAGCTCCGGCCACGGGAACCACTGTCACCTCGTGGCTGGCGCGCAGGCCGTCAGCGATATTGGCGGCGATGACACGCGTGTTCCCGTACATCGACTCGAAGACCACCAGCGCTCGCATGGTGACCACTTCCTTAGCCCGTTGGCGCTTTCGGCTGCATTTCAGCCAGGCGCCGCCGCCGCGGAAAGGAGCGAACGTCCCTCGCCGCCGGGACCATCCGCTCATAAACGAGCGCCAGGTGGCAACCGGCGCATAGGTGGTCGTGAAGCTACGGCGGGTGCCTGGCGCCCACTCCGACACTGCGCCGAGCCCTGTTACTGCGCGTCCAGTTGGGCCAGTTCGGCGGTGAAGCCGGTGGCCTGGCCGAGCCGATCCGATGGAAGATCGCCAGCGCCTGCCGCAGCCCGGCCTCTCCCTCCGCGGCGCGGCCACCGGCCAGCGCACGGCGGCCGAGTCCGGCCAGTGCATGCGCCTCGTCCGAGGCGCTGGCGGTGGCGCGAGCCAGTTCCAGGGCTTGCTGGTGACATCGCTCGGCGAGTTCTAGCTCACGGCTGACCTGGTGCAGCGCCACCTTCTGTTAAGCGCGAAGGCCTCACCAGTCCGGTTGCCGACCTGCCGGTAAATGGCCAGTGCCTGCTCCATGGCCCGGATAGCGGCCGGGTAGTCGCCCGTCGTCCGCAGCACTGTCCCGAGGGACGAGAGGGCGTTGGCCTGGCCGAGCCGGTCACCGGTCTGGCGACAGGTGGCGAATGCTTGAGTCAGGGCCTGGGTGGCGGCCGGGTAGTCGCCGGTCGCCCGTAGCGCGTTCCCGAGGGCGCAGAGGGCGCTGGCCTCGCCGAGCCGGTTGCCGGTCTGGCTGTACATGGCGGGTGCTTGCTTCAGGGCTCCGGGCGAGCCTGCGTGTGTCCAGTCCGATGCCCGCGTTGCCGCCGACCACGACGACCGTCTGCCCGGCCAGCCCGGCCTCGTGGCCGTGCTCAGGCGGGCTGCTGCTGCAGTCTTCGGGTGTACTCATCGCGGACTCCCTGGGCGGCAGGGAAAATGCGGGATGGGATCCGCACTACGGCCTGCTGCTGCGGCGGACCTTCAACGGAGGTCAAGGACCGCTAGATCGTGACACCAGTCCGTCCCCCGCTGGCAATCGACCCTGTGCATTCACCTTCACCGCGTCATCCAACTTGCGTAGTTAGTCCGGTGGCCCGGCGACTTTCCACTTGCTGTGGTCGTTCTGGCGTCCGTTCTGCCCGTTATGGGCAGCCACAGGAGATGGAAAGTCCAGTGTGGATCGCGGCGGAGCAACGCGAGCGATACCGAATCCACCTTCCCCGGCAGCGCGCGACCGCAGTCGCCGATCCCGGCCTCGGCGTGTACTGGCTCAAGACCACGGACAGCATGCAACGGCTGCCAGAGCCAAGCGGCGAGGGACCCGCATGGCTCACCGCAGCCGAGCGCCTCAGCCGCAGGCTCGGCGGCGCTGCGAGCCCGCATAGTTCAGGTCGGCGACAATCCGCGGCTACGCCGCGCCCGACGCCGCGGCGATCCTGTCGGCGTGCCGCGAAGCTCACGGCGCCCATCGCCTTGATGCTGAACGTCGCCGCCATGGACTCCTTCCCGAACCTGAAGGGCCGCGACGGCAGCGCCCAGCTGCCTCGAGCGCAGCCGAGGCACCCTCGTCCGGCTCGCCCTCACCCGTCTGCAGGCCGAGGAACTCGTGCTCGTACCAGTCAGCGATCTCGTCGTAGGCGGCAAGCGGCATCGTCGCCCTACCTTTCCGCGCCGATCGGCGGCCAGCGAAGGTGGAACAACGTCAGCCCTGGTTCACATCCCAGCCCGACCGGGACCGAGCGCTCACGCCGGCTCAGGCCGACCGGCTCATGGTGACCCGGCGGCCGGCAGCCTGGGGCACCGGCAGCGCCGCGTGCTCGGCCGCGAGGTCGAGCGCCGCGCGGACCCGGTCGGGCGGCATGGCCGTCACCCGCTCGGTGGCCAGGTCAACGTGCAGGAACATCAGCTCGTTCGTCGCGACCTCCAGGCCGGAATCCGCCAGCGTCATCCGGTGGAACACGTGCAGCCGCTTGGCGTCGTAGCCGAGCAGTTGCGACGAATAGCTGAGCGTCGC
>JASHSZ010000047.1 GCA_030040815.1 Streptosporangiaceae bacterium | reverse complement strand
CGCTGCTAGCCTCGGCAAGCATGCGCGCAGCAGGCAGGGGCATCGCGACCATCGCGAGCCGGGACGACACCACGCTCGAAGTCTGGTACCGAGACCTCGCGCTGGACGAACTGCCCGACAAGGCAGTGGATCTGAGGGCCGATCGGAGTCTCGAACGAGGCGTCCGGTTCGAGATCGCCGAGACGCACATCGACCTTGATGCCTCGCCGGACGGCGCGGCCGACGCCTACCTGCGGCTGCACTTGCTGTCGGCCCGGCTGGTCCGGCCGCGCGAGCTCAACATGGACGGAATCTTCGGCCAGCTGGCGCTCGTGGCGTGGACCGACCTGGGCGCCATTCACCCGGCAGACCTCGACGAACTGCGAGCACGCCGCCGGCTCGCGGGCCAGCCGCTTACGGTCAACGGCATCGACAAGTTCCCCCGGATGACCGACTTCGTCTCGCCGCCTGGGGTCCGGATCGCCGACGCGAGCAGGGTCCGGCTCGGCGCCTACCTGGCCGAGGGCACAGTGGTCATGCACGAGGGCCACGTCAACTTCAACGCGGGGACGCTCGGCCCCTGCATGGTCGAGGGCCGGATCACGGCGGGGAGCGTCGTCGATGCAGATTCCGACATCGGCGGGGGGTCATCGGTCATGGGCACCCTGTCCGGCGGCGGGACCCACGTGACGCGGATCGGCAAGCGCTGCCTGCTCGGAGCGAACGCGGGCACCGGCATTTCGCTCGGCGATGACAGCGCGGTTGAGGCCGGACTGTACGTCACCAGAGGCACCCTCGTCACGCTGCCCGACGGAGCGGTCGTCAAGGCGATCGAGCTCAGCGGTCAGCCGGGTGTCCTCTTCCGTCGCAACAGCATGCGCGGCAACGTCGAGGCCGTGCCGTGGAAGTCGAGCACGTTCACCGGCCTGAACCCGGCTCTGCACGCCTGAGGCGTCGGCAACGCGCGGCGCTGCTCCGATTGCGTTTCGCGCCGTAGATCGCGCGGGTAGAGCCAGATCAGCTCGCGCGCCGTCACGAGGAGGGGAGCGGATGCCGGACCCTGGTCGCTTTCTCAGGGGCTCGTTCGCGCCGGTTACGGAGGAGATCACCGCCTATGAGCTGCCGGTGACCGGCCGCGTGCCAGCAACGCTGAGCGGCCGGTACCTGCGCAACGGCCCGAATCCGATCGGCCTGGATGACCCCGACTACCACTGGTTCCTGGGCGCTGGGATGGTCCACGGCGTGGCGCTGCGCGACGGCAAGGCCGCCTGGTACCGCAACCGCTGGGTGCGCTCCAAGGCGGTCGCCGAGGCACACGGAGAACCGTGGCCCGGTGGGCCGGTCCACGAGAACATGGACTTTGCGGCGAACACGCACATCATCGCCCATGCTGGCCGGACGCTCGCCACTGTCGAGGCGGGGCCATTGCCGTACGAGCTTTCCTACGAGCTCGACACCGTCGGCCCGTATGACTTCGGCGGCACGCTCCCCGGCGGCTTCGCCGCGCATACCAAGCTCGATCACCACACCGGCGAACTGCACGCCATCGCGTATTTCTGGGCCTGGGATCACGTCCAGCACGTCGTCGTCGACCGGGCTGGCAACGTCGCGCGCACCACGGACATCCCCGTCGCTGACGGTCCGATGATGCACGACTTCGCGCTCACGAGCAGGTATGTCGTGCTGCTTGACCTGCCGGTGACGTTCAGCCTGAATGCTGTCAGCGCGGGCAGGGAGCTGCCGTACGTGTGGAATCCGGAGCATCAGGCCCGTGTCGGCCTGCTGCCGCGGGACCGAAGCGCGGACGTCCGCTGGATCGAGATCGAGCCATGCTGGGTGTTTCACTGCCTAAACGCCTACGACGAACCAGGCGGCCGCGTCGTGGTCGACCTGTGCCAGTACAACGAATCCTTCGACGTCTCCACGCTCTGGGCAGCGCACGGACCCGTCACGCTAGACCGGTGGATCATCGACCCGGTTGCTGGCACGGTGTCGCAGCAGCGGCTGGACGACCGCGGCCAGGAGTTCCCGCGTGTCGACGACCGGATCGTCTCCCAGCCACATCGGTACGGATACAGCGCGGTGATCGGTGAGGTTACCCGGGCGATCACGGTGGCCGGCGACTTCTCCGACGACGCGTTCGCCAACGCGCTACTCCGGCACGATCTTGCTCGCGGCACGGCCGAAGCACGCGAGTTCGGACGCGACGCCACCGTGGGGGAGGCGGTGTTTGCCCCGGCCGCTGCGGACGCCGCGGAGGACGATGGCTACGTCATGGCGTTCGTCCACAACCCTGACCGCGGTGCTTCCGACCTCGTCATCCTCAGTGCGCAGGACTTCACCGGCGAGCCGGTGGCGGCAGTGCACTTGCCGGCCCGGATACCTCTTGGCTTTCACGGCAGCTGGCTACCCGATAGCTAGCAGCACAGCCAGCGCGTCGTAGCCGGGAGCACGCTGCAGCGGCACGCTGCAAGGTGGCAGCAGTGTCAGCTGGCTAATGATCAACGCAACCTGCCATGACGGTGACACCTGGATGCGTTGCGGCATCCGGTGCTCGCTGGCGGCTGCCCGAGTTGAGGCCGCATCGTGCCGACCTGGGTGCAAGCCAGGGCTAGTTGAGATGCAAGATCGTGAACCATACCGGCTCAGGCTAGGTCCCAGCCGAGACGTCACCACCAGTGATGCCACGACCGAGGCCGTACCGTGCGCGAATGCGCCGGACTCGATCGCTGGCTGCTATGCCACCGGGACAGGGTGGGACCCGGGCCAGGAGGATCAGCCTCACGTCTACTGATCGCCACGCCCCGGACCATGCAGGCATGGACCAGCCTCGCGCAGCTAACGGCTGACCATCGTGCGCGATGGCCGCTGGATCTTAGCCTGACCGCCGCGGTCCGGCCGATCTGCAGGCGCGGCTCAGCTGCCAGCTACGGCCATCATCACAAGCCCGGCCACTGCCAGGCACAGGCAGATCCAGCCCACGAAACGCGCAGCTTGCAGGCGCGCTGCACGGTTCCCCGTCGGGGGCCGCTTCGCGAGCCTGCGCGCCAGTGCAGGAACAATGACCCCTATGACGAAGCGGGCCTTATTCCGGCTGCTGGCGACAGCTCGACGGAGGCTGCGAGGCGGCGGCGAGTTAGCAGCCAGTGCCTAGCTGCGAGGCGGGAGTCGGCTGGGACTCGTCGGTTGGCTCGGCGAGCAGGGCGGACAGCTCGGCGGCGGCTGCGGTGACGGGCCCGCTGAGCTTGCGGGCGGGCGTCTGCCCAAGCCTGCTCACCGGCCCGGACACGCACAGGGCGGCGAGCAGCGTGCTATCGCGGAACACCGGCGCGCTGACGCTCGCGACGCCCGGCTCGCGCTCGGCGACGCTCGCCGCCCAACCCTGCGCACGCACCTCGGCCAGCCCGTCTGCCGGTTCGGTGCCC
Organism: Streptosporangiaceae bacterium; assembly: GCA_030040815.1. Next base: position 300 of record JASHSZ010000047.1, on the reverse strand, counting down.
GCCGCGCCCGGTGCGGCCGAGACCGGGTCCGCGCGCACCGCGACGGCCCAGGCCAGCACCACCTTGCCCCCGGAGCCCGCGGCCAGCGGAAGCAGGGCGCCCACCGGTACGCTATCCCGCAGTCCGGTGCCCGCGTCTCTGGCGGCGATGCACAGCCGGTGGTCGCCGGACCGCACATAGAGCTGAACGCTCTCGCCGGTCGCCCGGTGCAGCCGGTCGAGGACCGGTCCGGCCAGGCTGGCGAGGTCCAGCTCGGGGCCCGCGACGGCGGCCAGTTCGGTCAGCCGGGGTCCGAGGCGA
>JASHSZ010000364.1 GCA_030040815.1 Streptosporangiaceae bacterium | reverse complement strand
GATCAGGCGTTCGCCGCGGTGCTCGCAGCCATCGAGCCGGGCCGGACCGAGCGGGAAGTCGCGATCCTGCTCGAACGCGCGATGGTCGACGTCGGGGCGGACGGCCCGGCGTTCGACACCATCGTGGCGAGCGGGCCTCATGGCGCGATCCCGCACCATTCTCCGGGCGACCGGGCGCTCCAGCGCGGTGACCTCGTTGTCATCGACTGCGGCGCCCGCTACCGCGGTTATCACGCGGATATGACCCGGATGGCATGCCTCGGGCCGCCCGAGCCGTGGCAGCGGGAAATCTACGAGCTGGTCGCGGAAGCCCAGCTAGCGGGCCTGGCCGCCGTGCGGCCCGGTGCCGACGTGGGCGACGTCGACGCCGCCGCCCGCAGCATCATCGACGCGGCGGGGCACGGCGACCATTTCGGACACGGTCTCGGCCACGGTGTCGGGCTTGAGGTGCACGAAGCGCCGCTGCTGGGACCCGGCCGGACAGGTAAACTACAAGAGCTGGTCCCGGTCACCGTGGAGCCGGGAATATACCTGCCCGGCAAGGGTGGTGTCAGGGTCGAGGACACCGTCGTGGTTCGCACGGCGGGACCGGTGACACTCATCACGACTACCAGGGAACTGCTGGTGCTCTGACGTCAGCACGGCGGTCCCCGATGCATGCAGGAGACAACAGACGTGCCCACCACCAACGACCTCAAGAATGGCATGACGCTCAGCATCGACGGCGCGCTCTGGAACGTGGTGGAGTTCCAGCATGTCAAGCCGGGCAAGGGCGGCGCCTTTGTGCGCACGAAGCTGAAGAACGTGATGTCCGGCAAGGTTGTCGACCGGACATTCAACGCGGGCGTGCGCGTCGAGGTCGCCACGGTCGACAAGCGCGACATGCAGTACCTGTACCGGGAGGGCGACGACTTCGTGTTCATGGACACGACGGACTACGACCAGCCGCGCATTGCCGCGGCAGTGGTCGGCGACGCCGCCAACTACCTGCTGGAAGAGCAGACGGTCACCATCGCGTTCAACAACGGCACCCCGCTGTACGTCGAGCTGCCCGCCGCGGTAGAGCTCACCGTCGAGCACACCGATCCCGGCCTGCAGGGCGACCGATCGACCGGCGGCACCAAGCCGGCCACGCTGGAGACAGGTGCTCAGATCCAGGTCCCGCTGTTCATCACCACCGGCGAGAAGGTCCGCGTCGACACCCGGTCCGGCGCCTACCTCGGCCGGGCCTGACCGGCCCGCACATCGACCGCGAGGATGCCAGCGCGCAGCAAGGCCCGGAAGCGAGCACTCGACCTCCTTTTCGAGGCCGAACTCAGGGGCGTGCCCGTGCTCGACCTGCTCGCGGAGCGTACCGCCGCGGCTGACCCGCCCGTCCCTGACTATGCCGGGATGCTGGTCCGTGGCGTGCACGAGCACGTCGCGCAGATCGATGAGCTGCTCGCGGCGTACTCGCAGGGCTGGGCCCTGGAACGGATGCCCGCCGTCGACCGCAACGTGCTGCGCATCGGTGCGTACGAGTTGCTCTGGCGCGACGAGGTGCCCGATGCCGTGGCGATCAGCGAGGCGGTCGTGCTAGCTGGGGAGCTGTCAACCGACGAGTCACCGGGCTTCGTCAACGGCCTGCTCGGCACGCTGCTGCAGGTCAGGCCCACGCTGGCGTTGTGATCCCCGCGCTGACGCCGCAGGCTGGCGGGCGGCGCTCGCGACGGTGACGGTGAACTGTCGGCGTCGGCCGCTACAGTCGGTCTAGCGGGCGGGCGGTCCACCGGCATGGGTGGCAGAGCGGCGGGTGAGGCATGAGCGGACCCGTGGATGACTCCGGCTGCCACATCCTGCACGTCGACATGGATGCGTTCTACGCAAGCGTGGAGGTCAGGGACCGGCCTGATCTGGCCGGGCGGGCGGTGATCGTCGGGGGACTGACAGGCCGCAGCGTGGTGCTCTCGGCCACCTATCAGGCCCGTGCCTTCGGGGTCAGGTCCGCGATGCCGATGTCGCGGGCCCGCAGGCTGTGCCCCCAGGCCACGGTTATTCCGCCCCGCCACGGCGTGTACAGCGCGGTATCCAGGGAGGTCATGGCGATCTTCCGGGCCGTGACCCCGCTCGTGGAGCCGATCTCGCTCGACGAGGCTTTCCTCGATGTCTCCGGCGCTATCCGGCTGCTCGGATCACCGGCAGCGATCGGTCGGCGGATCCGTGCGGAGGTGGCCGAGCAGCAGCAGATCACCTGCTCGGTCGGAATTGCCTCGAACAAATTCCTCGCCAAGCTCGCGTCCGTGCACTGCAAGCCGGATGGACTGCTCGTGATCCCGGCCGGCACCGCGGTGGAGTTCCTGCACCCACTGCCGGTCTCCGCGCTGTGGGGCGTGGGTGAGAAGACGCAGCAGGCCCTGGCTCGGCTGGGGCTGCGGACCGTGGGGGACATCGCAGCCGCGCCGGTCACGGTGCTGGAGCGTGACCTGGGCAAGGCGACCGCAGCCCACCTGCACGCACTGGCAGACGGCCGGGACGAGCGCCCGGTGGAATCCTCGGTGCGCGAGAAGAGCGTCGGCGCGGAGCAGACGTTCGAGGTGGACCTCAGCGACGCGGCGGCGGTGCGGCGAGAACTCCTGCGGCTGTCCCGGCGGACCGCGAGG
>JASHSZ010000363.1 GCA_030040815.1 Streptosporangiaceae bacterium | reverse complement strand
CTCATCGAGTTCGGTGAAGCGCGCCAGACCCAGCACGGCTGGCGCGTCGGTCACGATGATCCTGGCGACCTCGGGATCCAGCATCTCGTCCGGGGACGCGCCGATGCCCGACGAGGCGCTGGCCGCGGCCCGGACCATCAAGGTGTTCTAGATTGTGGTTCATGCCCGTTCCGCCGCCGCGCGTCCTTGCCATCGCGGGCTCGGACTCTGCCGGCGGAGCGGGCATCCAGGCCGACATCAAGACCATGCTGGCTCTCGGCGTGCACGGCATGACCGTCGTCTGCGCGGTGACCGCGCAGAACTCGGTCGGCGTGCAGGGCTACTGGGAGCTGCCCGCCGACGCGGTCCGCGCCCAGCTCGATTCGGTGCTGAGCGACATCGGAGCGGAGGCCATCAAGACCGGGATGCTCGCCTCGCCCGTGCTGGTCGCCACCGTGGCCGATGCACTGGCCGAGCTAGGGGCTGCAGCGCCCATCGTGGTGGACCCGGTCGCGGTGTCCAAGCACGGCGACAGCCTGCTGTCCGCGGGCACCCTGGAGGCGATGCGGGATCGGCTGCTGCCGCTGGCGACGATCGTCACGCCCAACTTGCTCGAGGCCGAGCTGCTCACTGGCCTGCGCATCGAGGATGAGGCGCAGATGCTGGCGGCGGCGCGCGCGCTGCTCGCGACCGGACCGCAGTGGGTGCTGGTCAAGGGCGGGCACCTGCCGGGCAGCCCGGTGGACTTGCTCGTCAGCGCGGACGCGGTGCTCCGATTCCCTGGCGAGCGGATCACCAGCGTGCACACGCACGGAACCGGCTGCACGCTGGCGTCGGCGATCGCGTCCCGGCTGGCGCTCGGCGACGACGTGCCCGGCGCGGTCAAGGCTGCTAAAGAGTACGTGACCGGGGCGATCGCGGGCGGCTTCCCGCTCGGCGCCGGAATCGGACCGGTCGACCACGGCTGGCGACTACGCGCCAGCCTGGACCTGCCCTAGCGGCTAGCGGCTGACTTTGCCCGCCTTGATGCAGGACGTGCACACGTACATGCGGCGCGGCGTCTTGCCGACCATCCCGCGCACGCGCTGAATGTTGGGGTTAAAGCGACGCGGGGTCCGGCGGTGTGAGAACGACACGTTCTTGCCGAAGCCGGGCCGCTTGCCGCACACATCGCAGACGGAAGCCACGGGATCGCTCCAGTTCGGGAAAGACAGACAGTCGAGTCAGAATATCACGGCGGTGATCTAGCTCGCGCCGAGCCCGCGCTGAGGGCACCCGAGCCTATCCTGGCGGCATGGCCGTGCTCGAAGATCCGCTGCGCCTGGTCGTCGGCGACAAAGCGGCCAAGCGGCTCGCCGCCGCGCTTGGCCTGCACATCGTCGGTGACCTGCTCGGCTACTACCCGCGCCGGTACGACCGGCGGGGCGAGCTGACCGACCTGGCCGGGCTGCACGACGGCGATCACGTCACGGTCCAGGCCGAGGTCGCGGCTGGCTCGGTCCGCCGGATGCGCAACCGGTCCGGCTCGATCTTCGAGGCCGTCGTCACCGACGGACGCGGCAAGCTGACCCTCACGTTCTTCGGCCACGGCGCGCAGGACTGGCGGCAGCGGGAGCTGAGTCCGGGCGTCCGCGGCCTGTTCGCTGGACAGGTTTCCACGTTCCGCGGCAAGCGCCAGCTCACTCACCCGGACTACGAGCTGCTCGGGCCGGGCAGCTCCGGGGCCCGGGCGGCCGAGTTCGCCGCCGAGCTCATCCCGGTCTACCCGGCCACCAGCCAGCTACCGTCCTGGAAGATCGCCGATTCGGTGCGAATCGCGCTCGATGTGCTCGACGTACCCGACGACCCGCTGCCGGTCGCGGTCCGGGCCCGGCACGACCTGGCCGGCTACGCCGACGCGCTGCGCGGCATCCACCGCCCGGTCGACGAGGCTGACTACCACCGGGCGCGGCTGCGGCTGAAGTGGGACGAGGCCCTTGACTTGCAGGTGCTGCTCGCTCAGCGCAGGCTCGCCGCTGCGAGCTATACCGCGATCCCGCGACCGCCCGTGGCCGGTGGGCTGCTCGCGGCGTTCGACGCCGTGCTGCCGTTCGAGCTCACCACCGGCCAACAACTGGCCGGTGCGACGATCGCCGCCGACTTGGCTCGGGACCATCCGATGCACCGGCTGCTGCAGGGCGAGGTTGGCTCCGGCAAGACCGTGATCGCGCTGCGGGCCATGCTGCAGGCGGTCGACGCCGCCGGGCAGGCGGTGCTGCTCGCGCCGACGGAGGTGCTCGCGCAGCAGCATCACCGGTCGATCGCCGCCATGCTCGGCCCGCTCGGCATGGCTGGCCAGCTGGGCGGCGCCGAGCACGCCACCAGGCTCGCGCTGCTGACTGGCTCGCTGGGCGCGGCGGCCCGGCGGCGTGCGCTGCTCGAAGCGGCCTCTGGCGAGGCCGGGATCATCGTCGGCACCCACGCCCTGCTAGAGGACCGAGTGCAATTCGCCGACCTGGCCCTAGTGGTGATCGACGAGCAGCACCGATTCGGCGTGGAGCAGCGAGACGCGCTCCGCGACAAGGCC
>JASHSZ010000362.1 GCA_030040815.1 Streptosporangiaceae bacterium | reverse complement strand
GGACGTCGCCCGCGCTGAGCGCCATCCGCACCGCGTGCATACCGCATCCGATATCGACGCCGACCGCCGCCGGGATGATCGCGCCGATCGTCGGGATCACCGAGCCGACCGTGGCGCCCTTGCCGAGATGCGCGTCGGGCATGAGCGCCAGGTGCGGATAGATGAACGGCATCGACGCGGTCCGCTCGGCCTGCTCGCGGGTGACCGGGTCGAGGATAGACGCCCAGTTCAGCAGCTGCTGGCTGATCTGCTCCACGGCGGCGCTTGCTCCTTCGTCGCGAGGGCTAGGGGTTGCGCGCTGGTTGCGCGCTGTTACCTGCCGCCGCGCACCTCAGCTAGTGACCCGGCGCGTTACTGGCCTTGGTACCCGCGCCTGGCCCACACCGTGCCGACGGCCCAGGGATGGACCGCCATGTGCGCATCACTGGCTATTGGTTGTGTTTTCCGATGGATCACGGCACTTACCGGCAAAGCCAAGGTAATGTCGCGACATGAGTACGAGGTCTTGCGCTCAGGAGCGCGCGAGGCTGGGCCGATTGCGGAGGTCCTGACGTGTTCAAGGCTTATGTACTGTTCCTCATCCTCAGTGGCATCGCGATGCTCGTCATCACCGGTATCAGGAGCGGCCAGACTAAGGTGCGCAGAGTGTGGACCGGCGTGGTCGGGGCCGGCTTCCTGGGGTACGGGCTCTACTTGCTGCTGATCTTCCGGGGCGGTCACTACTTCCTCTTCTTCTACGTGTTCATCGTTCCGATTCTCCTGATAGCCCAGTTCTTCCGCGATCGCGGTGCGTTCCGGGCACGGCAGCAGGCCGCGACTTTCGGGCCGCCACGGGGCTACTTCCAGCCAGGCGGCTACGGCCAGCCACCACCAGCCGGCTACGGCCAGCCACCACCACCCGGCTACGGCCAGCCACCCGCGTACGGCCAGCCACCCGCGTACGGCCAGCGGCCGCCACCCGACTACGCCCAGCCAGCCGGATACGGCAGCCACGTGGATACGGCCGGCAGCCCGGATACCGCCACCGAGTCTTCCGCCGAAGGCCCCAATGGCACCGCCTGGGAGTGGACCGCGACCGGCGGCTGGCAACCTGGACACGCCCAGCCATCCGAGCACGGCCAGCCACCACCACCTGCATACGGCCAGCCGTCAGGCGAGCAGCCTCAGGACCCGGCTGTGTAACTGGCCCAGCGGCCGTGCCAGCCCCTGCGGTGCTGGCTGGCCGTGTGCGGGCGGGGACGCAGCCCCGTTAGGCGAACTGGGCCTCCTGTTGGAGCGCGATCGCATGCTCGGCGAGAGTCACCAGCACGTCCCGGCTTGCGGCTCGCTGCCGAGCGTCGCACCGAACCACGGGCACGTTGCCGTCGAGGTTCAGCGCCTGCGTGATCGTTTCCAGCGAATAGTGCTGCGTGCCGTTAAAGCAGTTCACTGCCACAACGAAGGGAACGTTGTTGCGCTCGAAGTAGTCGATGGATGGAAAGGAGTCCGCGAGTCGGCGCTCGTCTGCCAGCACCACCGCGCCGAGCGCGCCGTAGGCCAGGTCATCCCACATGAACCAGAATCGCCGTTGGCCTGGGGTTCCGAAGAGGTACACGACGAGATCGTCTCGGATAGTGATCCGCCCGAAGTCCATCGCGACTGTCGTTGTCGACTTCTGCTCTACGCCATAGAGCGAGTCGACGAGCTCACTCCGCTCGCTGAGGGTCTCTTCCGTCCGCAGCGGCCGGATCTCGCTGACCGAGCCCACGAGCGTGGTCTTGCCGGCGCCAAAACCGCCCGCCACGAGAATCTTGATCGTCACGGGCGTCGAGGCCGCTGCGGGGCCACCGTCATAGCCGCCGTAGGCCATTGACCACCTCCTGCAGTATCTTCAGGTCGTTCAGCCCAGCCGGCTTTGACCTGTGAATCGTGACCAGCCCGCGGTCGCGCAGGTCGGCGACCAGGATTCGGATGACACCGGTCGGCAGGTTCAGGTCAGCGGCAAGCTCCACCAGGGGAACGGGAATCTGGCAGCGGTGCAGCACTTGGGTCTGCTCCGGGCTCAGCATCAGACTCTGGGTGGCATTGCGAACCGCGCAGGCCATGTCAAGCAGGTCGAGACGCTGACCAGACGGCCGGGTCAGCCCGCCGGTCAGCGCATATGGCCGGACGACAGGACCAGCGTCGCCGTCCAGCCAGTCTCCGTCATGAACCATCGTCGCTCGCCGCCTCTTATGCCACGCTGGTGGGTCGTAGGGCAACGCCCAGGTGCTGGCCAACTCGCCTGACAAGAAGGGCCATTTCATAGGCGACCAAGCCCATGTCCGCCCCTAGTGACGCCAGCACGGCCAGGCAACTGCCTTCGCCTGCGGCCATGACGAACAAGATCGCCGACTCCATCTCGACGACTGTCTGCCGTACGGCCCCTCCACCGAAGTGCTGACTGGTTCCCCGAGCAAGGCTCTGGAACCCGGCAGCCGCCGCGCACAAGTACTCCGAGTCCTCGCGTGTCAGGGTGGCTGACGCTCCAATCGCCAGACCGTCGCGGGACAAGATCACGGCCCTGGTGACCTCAGCGACGCGCGCGACCAGGTCGTCGAGGAGCCAGTCAAGCTGTGCTCGCTGCCGCATGTTCAGCCTCCTAGCCTTCGCCGTCAGGCATCGGCCCGGAATCTGCCCTGGCCGACCGCTCGCCGGTCTCGGTCCTGCCGAGTTCCCAGCCCCGCTGCAACGCGGACATCGTGCTCCGGGCCGCCTCGGCCTCGACCGGAGGAGCCTCGTACGGCACTGCACCGGCCGCGTCCGGTTCGCGCAACTGCGGAGCCAGGCTGGCCTGCCGGACCCGGACGGGCAGGCCGCCATTCGGCGGATTGTCCGCATACCCCGCGTGGGGTGACTCCGGTGCCTGCTGAGCATCCGAGTTCGGTCGCGTGAACCAGCTGGAGTCGTCCGGACTGCCCGCCGAGTGCCGCGGCGTCCATGGCTCGCTACGAACGCCGTTCCCGTCATGCCCGTTCCCGTTGCGGCTCGGGCCGTCACTCGGATGGCCGTTGCCTAGCTGGCGGTCGCCTGGGTCGCCGTTGCGGTGGTGTCCGTCGCCGAGCGCTGCCTGGCCGACGGGCTCCAGCGCGGGCGCGGTCACTGCGAGCGGCTCAGCCTGGCCGTCGTCGGGGACGACCAGGCTCATGGGGATGATCACGATCGCGGTGGTGCCTCCGTAGGGCGACGAGCGAAGTGTGACCTTGATGTCGTGCCGATGAGCGAGCCGCGCAGTGATGAAAAGTCCCAGCCTGTCGCTCCCGGCAAGGTCGAATGCTGGGACCTCGGACAGTTCGCGGTTGATCTCTGCCAGCCGCTCGTCGGACAGGCCGAGACCACGATCCTCAACCTCGACTGCGAACCCGCGGCCCACGAGCTCGCCCTGAACCCGCACCGGGGTGCCCGGCGGGGAGAACACAGTTGCGTTCTCGAGCAGCTCGGCCAGCATGTGCACCACGTCCGCCACTGAATGGCCGGCGAGAGCGGCGTTACTGCGGACCTCGACCTGGATCCGGGTGTAGTCCTCGACCTCCGCCACAGCCGCCCGCAGGACGTCGATGAACGGCACCGGCTGGCTCCAGCTGCGGCCCGGGGAGTCGCCGGACAAAATGATCAGGCCCTCTGCGTGGCGTCGCATGCGGGTCGTGAGATGGTCGATGCGGAAAAGGTCCTCGAGCTGCTCGGGCTCGCCCGCCCGTCGCTCCATGGCATCCAGCAGGCCGAGCTGGCGGTGCAGCAGTGCCTGGTTGCGCCGGGCTAGGTTCCGGAAGACATCGCTGATGCCACGGCGCAGATTCGCTTCCTCGACGGCAGCCTGCACGGCGGCTCGGTGTACAACCGTGAAGGCCTGCTGGACCTGGTCGATCTCATCGACGCTGGGCGTAGCTGGTGGTGCCTCGGCCTCGACGTCCACCGTCTCGCCACCCCGCAGCCGCGCCATGACGCTCGGCAGCCGGTCATGTGCGAGGTCCAGCGCCGCCTGGCGTAGGCCGGTGAGCCTGCGCAGCAGGCGGCGGCCCATGAGAAGAGAGAACACGATCGAGAGGATGACGGCGAGCAGGCCCACGCTTGCTGCCACGAGGAGCGTTGTCAGGGCGCTGCGGGCTGATGAGACCACCTGCGACTGAATCCAGTTCGGGCTCTTCGTCAGCACCGTCACGAGGTTGGTGGCGTAGCTGCGTACCGTCTGCTGCCACAGGGTCAGCGGCACCGGCGGAGTGGCGGCGCCGGGCTGCGCGCTGATGATCGAGTTCTCCTGGCTGGCGAGGGCCGCGCTAAGGGAACTCGGCACGTAGTGCCGCATCAGCCCGGACGCCTCGGCGTCCAGCTGCGGTTCGGCGTCCTGGACTAGGTACCGGCGAAGGCTGGCCAGCTGGGCGAATTCGATCACATCGGCTGGCGGCATCTTTCTGGTTGCCAGGTCGGCCGAGTAGATGTCGTTCTCCTCGGCCGCGAGCATCGCGGCCGCGTAGAGGCTGACCTCCGCCCGTGCGGTCGCGGCCAGCGACTGGCCGATGTAAGTCTCCTGAATCGCCTGCTCCGCAACCGGGATCGCGGCGTCCATGATGGCGCTGTAGTCATTGATGGCTGCCGTCGTGCCGATGGTGCCGCTGGCCACTTCGCCGCGCAGAGCGCTCAGCGTGCCGAGATCCTGGACGAACCTCGCTGCCGCAGTCTTCTCCAGCGTCGACGCGTTGGCCACCACCGGCCCCGACTTGCTGACGCCCTCCGCGACCCTGGCCGCCTTGTTAGTGGCGGCCTCCTGCTGTTGCAGGGCAGTCATTGTCTGGCTGGACGGGATGACCAGGTAGCGCACCGCGGCATCGCGCTCTGCGCTCAGCGCGACCAACGTGGCCGACAGCGGCCTGATCGTCGCCCCGCTGACCTTGCCCGCGTTAGCCAGGCCGACAGCGGTGCCAAACTCGCCGCCCACGGCATAGGCGTAGATCCCGATCGTGGCCAGCAGCGGGATCAGGACGAGCAGGAACACCTGGACCCGGATGGACGTGTGACGCAACCTCATCGTGTAGCCCCTGTGAGTTGGCCCGCTAGCAATAGGTCGATCTGGTATGAACTACGTGAATATATCGTAACTCGTAGTAGGCGCATCAAATCGACTTCACACCACAAGCCAGGCATCGATGTTATGTTCGAGCAACGCTGCTGATGTGCCTGGTTCGCTCGGCACGCACCCCCAGCGGGGTACCCGCGGAACTGAACGGCACCGCGGCAGTGGCGCTCGAAACCTTCGCTGACCACGTCACCTGGCGGGTGCCGTTGCCCCGTGCCACCAGGTCCGGGCTGTCCGTCGGCCAGGACAATGCCGCACAGGTGGGCGTACCTGCGCGCCCGCGTGTAATCCCGCGAGCGCCGCCGGGCGTCAGGTGATCAGGCCTCTCCCCGCGGACAGGACAGCCCAGGACCCATGACTGCTGCGACAACCATCAGCGATGCCGAACTCGTCGAGACGCTCAGCCTGATTACCACGAAGATGGACAAGCTCCGCCACCGAATCGCTGCCGGCCAACAGATCACAGCGTGCGAAGCCGCCGATCTCGCCGCCGCGATCGAGGAAGTGACAGCCGACACTTACAGCCTCGCCGACAGGCTTGGCGAGGCCGGTCACAGCGCGGCTGACCGCGCGCACGTGCTTGCCGATATCACCGCCGAGGCGGCCGCCTTTATCAGGAAGCGCCCCCGCGCCTAGCACCCAGGGAGTAGTTCCATGCTCACCGTCGTCCGCATCGGGCCACGGATCTAGCCGTGGCACCCGACTACGCCGCCCTGTGGGCGCTGCTCCGCAGCCGCCTCGAAGGCGACGCGGAGTACGCCAGGGATGCAGCCCGGCGCGCGAGCCAGGGCACGCATGCCGATATCGATAAGTACCACCGGTTGAGCGGCGAGGCCGACGTGCTAGCCCGCATCCTGCAGGCCATGGACGAGATGGAAGGGCCAGACTGGAGGTGAAGGACGAGGCGATCCCTTTGAGCGAACTGGAGCGAGCGTCGCCGTAGGAGGCGCCAGCTGGATCATGCGCCAGGCCCGCAGCGCGGCCGCGGTGTCCTTGTTGATTGTTGAGCTGGGCACGATCTGAGGCCTTGCCTGTCACAGGCTCTGAGCTGCGGCTGAAACAGCGCCTGGGGCAGCGCGTAACAGGCCCGCCGCCTCGGCCTCCCGGTAGAGCCGCTGGATAGCCGGGCCGATTCGAGGGCTGTAGGAGAGCGAAGGCTTGTTTCCGCCATCTTGGTAGCCGCCGATCACGCCGACTATCGTTCCGGTGCGCGACCGGGGGCTGAAGCTGATCACCCACGGGCTGCCGCTCGTGCCTCCGGCAAAGCCGAAGCAGTCGAACTCGAGTTGGGTGTCGCTGAACCGGGCCGTCCAGTTGACGCATGTGATTGGCGCGTTCCTGCTGTCGGGATATCCGGTCACGTGGACCAGGTACTGGTAGCGCAAGTCGTCGCCAAGCCTGTTGCCCCCGAGCACCTGCTGGATGTTCTGGCCGTCGTGCTTCTCGAGCACCACGAAGCCGACGTCGTAGTCCGGATTGGAGGCGTCTGCCCACTGCGGTGGCACGAGCAACTTTGCTGGCGTCCACACGCCGAAGGGCGCCCGGCCGCCGCGGTAGTCGGGGATGAACACGATGTCGCGCCGGTACCCCTTCCTGCTTTTACCGCCATTGATGCAGTGCGCAGCTGTAATGAGCAGGTCCTTCCCCGGGCTGGCTACAACGCTGGCTGTGCAGAAGTGATCGCCGTCAGGGTCGCGGACGAATAGTGCCCCAACGCGCAGTCCCTCCTGCGGCCCGGCGATGTGCGAGTCAGCGGACTGGCCCGTGGCCGGCGCGCTGCGCTGCCCGGCAATGAACGGCCGAGCGCCGAGCAGCCGGGAACTGTCCCAGTATGCGGCGGCGCTTGGCGGATTACGGCGCCTCGGGCCTGTCCCCGCGCCGCAACCTGCGAGGAGCGCCGCGGCAGTTACCACTACTACCGCGCTCAGCGTGATGGCCACTGTGCGAGAAGTCGACCTCATCGCGACCTCGGATGGCCTCCTTTGCGCGTTTCCCGGCCCCTGCCGTGGGTTTTGTAACCGGAATCCGCCGCTGCCAACCCCCGGTCGGGGCCGCTGCTCGCCCTCGTTTCCGCCAGCCGTCCTGGCCGGTGAGCTGGCCGAGTCGGTCGGCCGGCTAAATGCCCTGGACGGGGTGAGCCGGCCACCAGCCAGCGGGCGGTGTTCTCCTGGTCCTATCACCACCTCGGCCGCGAGGCGGCGCGGCGACTGTTGGGCCTGCACCGGGCCTGGACATCTCCATGCCAGCCGCGGCCAGCTTGACCGGCCGCCCGGAGCAGCCAGCCGACTGCTGGGCGACCTGGCCTAGCGTCGCCCTGGTCTGATCTCCGCCCTTGACCGGACACTGCCGGGCAAGACCGGGCTCCTCTCAGAGGCGAGCAGCTAAGTCCCGGGGCAGTGCCGGTCACTGTTCATTGGCTCAACTTCGTGCGGCAAGATTCTGGGGCCGGGTCAGCCGCTCGCGACCGACTCGTTCAAGTACACGATGAGGTTGTCGTCGTAGTGGCCTGTCTGCGGGTCGAAGTCCCCGGTGCACGTGATGAGCCGCAACGTGGGGCCGGGTGTCGGCCCGTACACCGACTGCGTGGGGAAGTCGGTCTTGCTTACCTGCTGCGAACCGATGACGTTGAACCACACCTCGGCACCGTCAGCCAGGACGACCTCAACTGCTTCCCCTGCTACCAGTTCGTGCAGGTTCCAGAACACGAGCGGCCCTTCGGCCGCGGAGTCGATGTGGCCGACGATGACCGACGGCCCGTCCTGTCCCGGCGTGTCCCCGCCATCCCACCAGGCCGCGTCGTCGGCCTGTGGGCCGGACAGCGGCGGCGTCTCAAGGGCGCCGCTGCTGTCCGTGCCGACGGGGATGATGCTGGCGTCCACGTTGATCGACGGGATCTTGATCTCAACGGGGACACTCCGCGGGATTCCTGCCGCCTCCTTCGGCGGCGCTGTCAGCCAAGCTGGCGGCGCCGCCGAAGGAGCGGAACGGGGCAGCGACGGCGGCTGGTGCGAGCGCGGTGCCAGCAGGGCGAACGTGCCACCCGCTATTGCCAGGACGACGCCCGCAGCCAGGTAGACCCGCCAGTCGCGCCACATGTCAGCGGCCCTGGTGCTGCCTGCGCAGCGCGATGCCGCCAGCCGTGCCGATGGCCGCGACCGCGAGCGCGGCCAGGATGACCCCGAACGGCAGGAACGGGTCACCGGCAGGCTTGCCGCCACCGGTCTGCACGCCACCGGTCGGGAAGTTGCCGGACGACGACGATGACGACGACGCGGTTCGGCTGACCGTCCAGGTGAATGTCGCAGTGCCCACGCATGCCGGGGTCAGGTAGTCCGGGTTGCCCGCGGCAATGGTGACCACGCTCGTGCCTGTCTTCGTCGGCGTGCCTGTGACTAGCCCGGTCGAACTGATCTCGAGGCCCTGCGGCAGACTCACGTCCTTCTGCGTGGTGTCGAATACCAGCGCGCCGGGGTAGTTGCTCGTAGCGGCGATCTGCAGTCCACTGATCGCCTTGTTCGGCACGCTGGTCTGGTTGCCGGGGTTGGTGACGGTGACGGTGCACGGCACCGCCTTCACGTCACCAGTGACGGTGAGACCACCGTCCTCGGTGCCGACCTGGGTGTAGTTACCGTTCTGGTACGAGTAGCTGTAAATGTCCCCGCCACCGATAGTTGGGCTGCCGCCGAAAAAGTCGTCGATCAGCGTCGAGAACTCAGTGGCACCGCTGTAGTCGGACGTCAGACCAGACTGGCTAGGCGTGTTGGGCGACGTCACGGTGTACTCGATGGTGCCGGTGATGTTTCCCTCGGACAGCAGCGGGTCACAGTTGGTCGGGTCCGCGAACGCGATGAAGTTGCCGTTGCTAGTGATCGTCACGGTCCATGTGTCCGCCGGCGTGGTAACCGGCACTGCCGAGAGCGTGACGGTGGGGAACTGGTCAGTAGCCCACGTGGGACCGTTGGTAGACGTGCCGCAGGAGCCCCCGGACGCGCCGTTCGTGGTGTCGGGGACGTTGGTCATGGACGTCGTGCCCGTGACCACGGCGGTGCTCGCGGCGCTTGCAACGCCTGCGCCCAGCACGCCAGCGACGCTCAGCGCAGCGATGGCAGAGATTGCAAGTGCCGCTGCCCTCTTTCGGATGACCCTGCGTGGATTCAATTCCATACCTTTCTAGGCGGTAATTCCGCTTGTCCGTGAGATGCCTGCAGTGTTTCGACTCGCTAGCCGGGCTAAAGGTTTACATGTCACAACTAACCTTCTGGCCGGCCGCCTCGCCAACCGGCTACCACGCCTGCATCTGGATGGGCCTGGCGTGCACCACGAGCCCGACTGGCCGCACGTCCACCGCAAGAGCCTTCCGCGGTCCGTGTACAGGGCCAAGGAGAAGCCACCAGCGACGCTGAGAAGTCCGCCTGCTTGCACCGGAGCTACGGCCCGCGTGCCGGGATTTGGACGTTGGCAGATGCTGTTTTCGCAGGTCAAACTGAGAGCCGCCGGTCGGAATCGAACCGACGACCTATTCATTACGAGGTTGTCTCGGCCCCTGCTTCAAGCTGCTGCGATGCAGTCAGGATTCGCGACGCCCCCCGATGTCGAGCAGGGCTCGCTGTACGGCCGTCTGCTAGTCACGACCATGCTGAGTCTGACCACATGTACTAAACCATGAGGATCGCGTCGCCGGGCTCCGCGTCGATCTTGGGCCGCTCGGCGCGCTGTGGTTAGGCTCCGGTGTTCCTGGCGCTTCCGCGTCCGGTGCACATCCCC
>JASHSZ010000361.1 GCA_030040815.1 Streptosporangiaceae bacterium | reverse complement strand
AGACGGTCGAGCCCAGTGGCGTCCACCTCGTACAGGTCCAGCGCCGCCTGGGCGCAGTGCCTGGTCACGATGCCGTCACCGCGGACCTCGGCGAAGTCGCGGACCCGCCGCAGCAGCCGGTTGGCGACCCGCGGCGTGCCCCTGGACCGCCCGGCGATCTCGTCGGCGCCGTCGTCGCGCAGCGTCACGCCTAGCAGGCCGGCCGACCGGCGAACGATGACGCCTAGCTCGGCAGGCTCGTAGAAATCCAGGTGGGCGGTGAATCCGAATCTGTCGCGCAGCGCCGCGGGCAGCAGTCCGGCCCTGGTCGTGGCGCCGACCAGCGTGAACGGGGCGATGTCCAGCGGGATCGCGGTCGCACCCGGGCCCTTCCCGACCACCACGTCGACCCGGAAGTCCTCCATGGCCAGGTACAGCATCTCCTCGGCGGGGCGGGCTACCCGGTGGATCTCGTCGATGAACACGACCTCGCCCTCGGCGAGCGTCGACAGGATCGCGGCGAGATCGCCGGCCCGCTCGATGGCGGGGCCGCTGGTGATCCGCAGCGGCGCACCCAGCTCCGTAGCGATGATCATGGCAAGGGTCGTCTTGCCGAGACCGGGGGGGCCGGACAGCAGCACGTGATCGGGCGGCCGACGGCGGCGCAGCGCGCCCTGCAGCACCAGCGACAGCTGCTCGCGCACCCGGTCCTGACCCACCAGCTCAGCGAGCCGTTTGGGCCGGAGCGCCCCCTCGACCACTCGGTCGTCCGAATCAGCGAGCGCGGACACGACCCGATCCGGGTCCGTCAGGCGGCCGGTCATGACCGGCCGAGCACACGCAGGGCGGCGCGCAGCGCCACGGCCACGTCGAGGACGGCGGACTCCCCGTGGGGGGTCAGCTCGGCAGCCACCGCGGCGACCGCCTGGTCGGCCTCCCTGCTGCCCCAGCCAAGGCTGACCAGCCCGGCCCGGACCTGGTCCTGCCACTGCGGCAGCACCGCACGTGCGGCGGCAGACCCGTTGGCCGTCGTCGCGTCGGCCGGCGCGCCCAGTCGGCCGGCGAGCTCGAGCACGATGCGCTGCGCGCCCTTGCGCCCGATGCCGGGCACCGACATCAGCGCCACGAGGTCCTCGGTCGCCACTGCCCGCCGCAGTGCGTCCGGCGTCAGCACCGCCAGCATCGCCTGCGCCAGCCTGGGGCCTACGCCGGTGGCAGTCTGCAGCAGCTCGAAGACGACGCGTTCGTCGTCGGTGGCGAACCCGTACAGCGTCAACGAGTCCTCCCTGACCACCAGCGAGGTTGCGACCCGCGCCCGCTCGCCCGCCCGCAGGCCAGCCAGCGTTCCCGGCGTGCACTGCACGAGCAGGCCGACGCCGCCGACGTCGATGACCGCGCCGTCCGGCGCGACAGAGGTCACGGAGCCAGTCACGTGCGCGATCACCGAGTGCCTCCCGCAGTATTGGCCGGGGGGGACGACCCCCCGACACCCCCCGCCGTGCCGGCCCGCGGGGACGACCCCCCGAAACATCCCGCCATTTCGACCGCGGCGGCCAGGCGCCGTTGCGCGGTACCCCGCCAGAGATGACAGATCGCAAGGGCCAGCGCGTCCGCGCAGTCCGCCGGGTGCGGCGGGTCCGTGAGCCGGAGCAACCTGGTCACCATCTCGGTGACCTGCTGCTTGCCGGCCGCGCCGGTTCCGGTCACGGCGGCCTTCACCTCGCTTGGGGTATGCAGCGCGACCGGGATGCCGCGCCGCGCCGCGCACACGATGGCCACCGCGCCCGCCTGCGCGGTGCCCATGACCGTCCGCAGGTTGTGCTGACTGAAGACGCGCTCCACGGCCACCGCATCCGGCTCAAGCCGCGTCAGCCACTGGTCAACCTCGGTCTCGAGGGCGAGCAGCCGGGCGCCGATGTCGTCGCCGACGCCAGTTCGAATAACCCCGGTGGCCGCCAGCCGCAGCGGCCGGCCGGGCGCACCGTCTACTGCACCGATCCCACAGCGGGTCAGACCCGGATCGACGCCGAGCACGCGCATGTGCCACCATCCCGCTCGCCGACCGCCAGCATAAGGCTTACGAACACCTGTTCGGCAACCCTACCGGTCGTCCGGCCGGTTGCAACGGCGGCGCGCCGACCAGGGCGACGCACACCGGGCGACTGGCGTTACTCCTCGAAGCCGAGTCCCGCGGCTTACCACTCGTCGATCAGGAACGCCTGGCCGCCGAACGCGGCCCCGAGCGCGTCGTCGGCGGCGGGAGCGCCGCCAGACACCAGACCCGCGAGGCGCAGCGGACCTGGTTCCGCGCCGCCGAACAGCGCAGCAAAGCCGCGGGCCCCGAGCCGTACCGGATCAGCCGTGGGATCCTCATCAGCACGCTGCAGCGTGCCGCGGCCCCCGGCCACCTCAAGCCGCCAGCGACCTGCGTTGGCCGGGAGCACCGGGTCGACGACCTCGAGCGGGACAGACACGCTGACCCCGGCGGGAAAGCCACGGGCGCCGATCGCGGCGGGCGCGTCCACGATGCGCAGCATCCAGGCTCCGCTGCGGCGGAGCTTGGCGTCCGGTTCCCTGCTCAGCCGGTGCACCGGATCGTCCGGCGCGAGACAGGCGCGAACCGTGCTGGCGATAGTGGCGTGCGAGGCGAGGATCTGCCAGAGCGCACGGGCCGTGGCCGCGGACGTCGCGATGAGCTCCTCGACGGCGAGCTCCTCCCCGCCGTGCGCCCACCGGTAGCTCAGGAAGCCGTCCTCGGCCAGGTAGGCGAAGTGCTCGGGGTCGTCCAGCCAGGACCGCAGTTCCCAGGGCTCGCGAGTATTCGGCCCGCAGTGCAGCATGCGCGCGTGCACCAGGCTCTTGACCTCGACAATGGCCGCGCCATCGGCAGGCGTGGCGCGACGCGGCGGCCCGGCAGCGGGCTGCTCGGTACGGACTGCCTCGTCCGGCCTGATCAGGGTGGCGAGTGACCTGGTCGGTACGACGGTCTCGTACTTGCCGCCGGCGATCTCCCAGCCGAACGACCGGTACAGCGATGCGGTCGCCGGATACAGCGCCGACACCGGGTAACCCCGTTCGGCGATGTCGCCGAGCATCCTGGCCATCATCGCGGTGCCGATGCCCCGGCCGCGTTCCTCTGGGGCGACCTTGACGCCCGCCACGCCTGCCATCGGCATGGACCGCCCGTGCCACCACTGCCGCATGACGTGATAGCGCGCGCTGCCGACCAGCCGACCGCCGTCGAAGGCTCCGAGCGTCGCGCCCGCCTCGACGGTGTGCCGGTAGATGTCGAGCCAGCCGGGCAGGTCTGCATCGGAGATCGGCCCGAAGGAGCGCCGCCGCAGGTCGAGTTCCGCGTCTAGATCGTCGCCGGGGCTGAACAGGCGGACCTGGATGCCGGTCAGGACGTCACCCGAGCTTCTCCATGATGTCGTCGGAGACCTTGTAGTTCGCGTACACGTCCTGGACGTCGTCGGAGTCCTCAAGGGCCTCGATAAGCCGGAACACCTTCTTGGCGTTGTCCTCATCCAGGTCGATCTCGACCGAGGGCAGGAACGGGCGCTCTGCCGATTCATAGTCAAGGCCCGCGCTCTGCAGCGCCGAGCGCACCGCGACCAGGTCGCCGGGCTCGCTGATCACCTCGAACGACTCGCCGAGGTCGTTGACCTCCTCCGCGCCCGAATCCAGCACGGCTGCCAGCACGTCATCCTCGGTGACGCCGACGGCCTTCGGCACGATGACCACGCCACGGCGGCTGAAGAGGTACGACACCGATCCGGCGTCGGCCATTGAGCCGCCGTTCCGGGTGAACGCGACGCGGATGTCGGACGCCGCCCGGTTCCGGTTGTCGGTCAGCGCCTCTACCAGCACGGCAACGCCGCCGGGCGCGTAGCCCTCGTACGTGATGGACTCGTAGGCCGCGCCGCCGGCCTCGAGGCCGCCGCCGCGGCGGATCGCCCGGTCAATGTTCTCGTTCGGGACCGAGTTCTTCTTTGCCTTCTGAACGGCGTCATAGAGGGTGGGGTTTCCGGTCGGATCCGGTCCGCCGCTGCGGGCGGCGACCTCGACATTCTTGATCAGCTTGGCGAACAGCTTGCCGCGACGGGCGTCGACCACCGCTTTCTTGTGCTTGGTGGTCGCCCACTTGGAGTGGCCGCTCATGCCTGGTCCCTCACCATGTCGACAAACATCTGGTGGATGCGCCGGTCCGGGGTTAGCTCGGGGTGAAACGACGTGGCCAGCGCCCGGCCCTGGCGAACGGCGACGATCCTACTCGTGCCGGGGTCGGTCGCGAGCACCTCGACGCCCGAGCCGACGTCCTCGACCCACGGGGCGCGGATGAAGATCGCCCGGTACGGCGGGCCGTCCAGGCCGGCCACCTCCAGGTCACGCTCGAACGAGTCGACCTGCCGGCCGAAGGCGTTCCTGCGGACGGTCATGTCGATGCCGCCGAGGGTCTGCTGCCCCGCAGCGGGATCGGGCAGCCGGTCGGCGAGCATGATCAGGCCCGCGCACGAGCCGAACACCGGCAGCCCGCCGTGAATGAGCTTGCGCAGCTGCTCGGCCAGGCCGAAGACGTCGATCAGCTTCCACATCGTCGTCGACTCGCCACCGGGGATGATGAGGCCGTCGACCCCGTCGAGCTCGTCCGGCCGACGCACCACGATGGGCTCCGCACCCGCCTCGCGGAGCGCGCGCAGGTGCTCGACCACGTCACCCTGCAGCGCCAGCACGCCCACCGCAGGCCGGACCGGCGGCACGCTCGTGCCCGCGCCCATCACCAGCCGCGGCCGGCGTAGCGCTGCTCGGGCGTCAGCGTATCCAGGTTGATCCCGACCATCGGCTCGCCGAGGCCGCGGGACACCTTCGCGATCACGTCCGGGTCGTCGTGGAACGTGGTGGCCTTGACGATCGCCGCCGCCCTCGCCGCCGGGTCGCCCGACTTGAAGATGCCAGACCCCACGAACACGCCCTCGGCACCCAGCTGCATCATCATCGCCGCGTCGGCTGGCGTGGCGATGCCGCCCGCGGTGAACAGCACCACCGGCAGCTTGCCGGCGGATGCGACGTCGGCCACCAGCTCGTAAGGGGCCTGCAGGTCCTTTGCGGCGGTGTACAGCTCCTCCGCGGACAGCGTGGACAGCCGGCGGATCTCGCTGCGGATCGACCGCATGTGCCGCGTCGCCTCGATCACGTTGCCGGTGCCGGCCTCGCCCTTCGACCTGATCATCGCCGCACCCTCGGTGATCCGGCGCAGCGCCTCGCCCAGGTTGGTGGCTCCGCACACGAACGGCACCGTGAATGCCCACTTGTCCACGTGGTACGCCTCGTCGGCCGGGGTCAGCACCTCCGACTCGTCGATGTAGTCGACGCCGATGGCCTCCAGCACCTGGGCCTCGACGAAGTGACCGATCCGGCACTTGGCCATCACCGGGATGGACACGGCGGAGATGATCGAGTCGATCATGTCCGGGTCGCTCATCCTCGCGACACCGCCCTGAGCCCGGATGTCGGCGGGCACCCGCTCGAGCGCCATCACCGCCACCGCGCCGGCGTCCTCAGCGATCTTGGCCTGGTCTGACGTGACGACGTCCATGATCACGCCGCCCTTGAGCATGTCGGCCATGCCGCGCTTGACCCGGCTCGTGCCCTTGACGGCCGCCGGCTCGGTGCTGCCCCGGTGCTCGGAACCACTAGGTGCGTTCTGGATGGACATGGCAAGCCTCACAAGCTCAGATGACGGTGACTTGATCGCAGGTGGCTGCCGCGCCCAGACACGCAGCGCACCGGCAGCACCGGAAGGGGTGTGCCACGGCGTAGCGCTTTTCGGAACCACATAGAAGCGCTATCTTTCCTGCTCATAAATCATGGTAGCAGTTGACGCCACGACCAGCCACGACTCGCTGCCCAGTAGCAGCACCTGGCGCAGTCGGCCTGCAGCGGCCACCGATCAAGCACGCTAGGGCAGGTGCCCAACGTAATCTGCTCGGCGAGGCTCGGCCTCGCGCGCGGCATGATGATCTTCATGGGTGGAAGATCGGTATTGC
Source organism: Streptosporangiaceae bacterium (assembly GCA_030040815.1). The sequence continues at coordinate 1,849 of JASHSZ010000361.1, read as the reverse complement.
GATAGCGATAGTGAACTTCCACCCATCCACGGCGGGTGCCGGGTGCTGCCCACTGCGTTACTTGGTGAGGTGCGGGATGTCGGCGGTCGGGCCGCCCTGGTCGCCGTTGGGCACCAGCGAGTCATCGATCTCGAAGAACTCGGGCTTCGGTGCCCTCCCGGCGAGCCGCAGTGCGACGGCCAGCCACCGCCGCCTGGCTGCCACGGTCGCTGCCACCGCGTCGTTATAGAACTTGCGAGCCAGGAACACCTGATGGGAGGCGCTCTCCAGTTCCGCGAGCATTTCCTCGGCACCCTCCCGGCCCGCGAGCAGCGCGCGGAAGCCGGGCTGCCCGAAGACCGCCCGCAACGCCCTGGTCAGGTCGCTCTCCGGCATCTCCCTGCCGTTCTGCGTGGACCTGGCGTCGTGTGCGGCACCGGCGAGCAGCACGCTGGTGGCCGGGTCGAGCAGTCCGGACGAGGCGAGCTCGAGGGCGATAGAGCTGCGCCGGACAAGCGCCGCATCCAACGCAAATCGGGCCGCCTCGACCCTGGCGTGCAGCCGGTCCAGCCGGCCGGCCCGCCAGGAGACGTAGACCCCGAGGATGGCCAGCACGCCGACGATGACGAGAACGATCACCGCGGTCATAGCGCCATGGCCACCCGCCCGGCCGCCGGGACGACGGCCTCATACACCCGGACCACGTCGCGGGCGATAACAGACCAGTCAAGCTCCTGGACCGCGGCCGAGGCCGCAGCCGCGAGCACCGCCCGGTAGCCGGGATCGTCGAGGAGCCGGCCCGCCGCCGCGGCAAGCCCGGCCGGGCTGCCGACCTCGAACAGCTCGCCGGCCTTGCCGTTGCGCAGCACCTGGCGGAACGCGTCGATGTCGCTCGCCACGATCGGCGCGCCGGATGCCATGGCCTCGACCAGCACGTAACCGAAGCTCTCCCCGCCGGTGTTCGGCGCGCAGAACACGTCGACCGAGTGCAGCATCCGGACCCTGTCCTCGTCACTCACCTCGCCGAGGACCACCACCCGATCCCGGCAGGACGCGGGCACCTGCGCCAGCACGTCGTCCGGGTCGCCGGGGCCGGCTATCAACAGCCGCAGCCTTGGGCGCTCCGCCGCCAGCAGAACGAACGCCGCTAGCAGGATGTCCAGGCCCTTGCGCGGCTCGTCCATCCGGCCGAGGAAGCCGAGGGTGCCCCCGGTGCCAGGGAAGCCGGGCAGCGGCTCGGCCTTCTCATACCGGTGCACGTTGACGCCGTTCGGGATGAGCACGGCGTCACCGCCCATGTGCTCGACGAGTGTGCGCCTGGCCGCCTCCGCGACCGCGATCCGGCCGCTGATCTTCTCCAGCGCCGAGGCGAGGATCGGCCCTGCGGCGTGCAGCGCCCGCGACCGCGGCAGGGCGGCGTGCATGGTGGCGACAATCGGGCCGTCTGCCGCCCAGCACGCCAGCAGCGACAGGCTCGGCGCGGCCGGCTCGTGCACGTGCAGCACGTCGAAGTTCCCGTCCTTGAGCCAGCGGCGAACGCGGCCCGCGGACAGGAAGCCGAACGACAGCCTGGCGACCGAGCCGTTGTAGGGAACGGCCATCGCCCGCCCCGCCGCGACGACGTAGGGCGGCAAGACCGTGTCGTCGTCGGCGGGCGAGATCACCGAGACGTAGTGGCCGAGGTCTATGAGCGCCTCGGCCAGGCCACTGACGTGCTCCCGCACGCCGCCGGGCACCTCCCAGGCGTAGGGGCACACGATGCCGATCCTCATGGCGTCCTCACATCGTGCCCTGCGTCACCGAGGCCGTTCGCGTCCAGCTGGCCGTTGGCCGCGGCGCGCTCGCGTGCCGCGTCCTGCCGCTGCGGGTC
>JASHSZ010000360.1 GCA_030040815.1 Streptosporangiaceae bacterium | reverse complement strand
TCGCGCTGGTAGGCCACGCTGCGGGCAACGCTGGTGACCCAGAGCCGCGGCGTGTCCGGCGGCGCGAGCCTGGCGAAATCGGCGGCGATCTGGTTCAGCAGCACGATCAGCTCGGCTCGGGCGCACGCGAACCGCAGCCCGACAGTCACCGGGGCGCGGCCGGGCGCAGCAGCCCGCTCCGCCGTTCTTGCTGCCCGGCCGAGCAGCGACGTCGGCTGCCGACGGTAGCGGAACGCCACCCGGCCGTCGCGTCGCAGCGCGTCCAGGTCCAGCAACTCCGGAGCGGTGAGGACGTCCATGTCGGACTTGTACGGGCGCACGTGTCCCCACCACAGCACGTCGATCTGCGTAAGCAGGGTTATCCGTATCATCGCGGCGAGGTTGCCGGCCGAGTTGGGCGAGCGGGGCCGGTAGCTCCGCACGTCGCGCAGTATCCGCTGGATCGCGGCCTCGGGCCCGGACGGGGTCGCCGACAGCACCACCCCGAAGTCGGGTTCATGGAGCCTGCGGTCCAGTACGCGCTCCGCCACGGCCACGCTCGGGCCCCGTCCTCGTCCTGTTAACTCCGCAAGGACGTCAGCCACCGCCTGCCGGTACACCGCGACATCAGACAGCCGCCGCGCGGCACCCGCTGATAGATCGTCAGCCACCGTCTCGGCATCCAGCAACCACCCCGTCACCACGGCTTCCCCCTGTTGCGACTCGCCCCCGCTCACCGCGTGCAGGGAACTGAGAGTAACAGTCCCAGCACGTGCAGTCACCATTGAATGAGACAACCCGGCCCGCCGGGTTGGCCGCGACGACGACGGGCGCCGTCACCGCCGCGGCACGCCCTGTCGGCCGCCCGCCCGCCGCCTGACAGGGCCCACCCGCCGCCGGGGAACAGAGGGGTCGGGGACATCGAGTTATGACTTGTGTCGGGCCCAATGACGACGTAGGCTGTCGATATATCGTGAGCGTATCGCGAGAGGTGGCGAGGGACGTGTCAGCGGGAGCAGCGGGAGCCTGCGGGTTCGACGGCGGGCTGTTCGACGCATCCGAGTGCGCAGCTGAGCTATTGGCCCAGATTCGCCGGGGCATCCGGGCGATGGCAGGCGAGCAGCGGCGCAGCGGGCCGTGGGAGCGAACGTTCGTCGGCCCTAAGGGGCCCGGGCACTGGGGTGGCGGTTTCTTCGGCGCCAAGGGGTCCTGGTGGCCAGGACCACCACCGCCGCCGCCACCACACTGGGCCAGCCGGGGGCCGAAGGCAAACCGTGGCGACGTCCGCGCGGCGATCCTGGCCCTGCTGCAGGAGGGGCCGCGCAACGGCTACCAGATCATGTCTGAGATCGAGGAGCGCAGCGGCGGTGCGTGGCGGCCGAGCCCTGGCGCTGTGTATCCCGCGCTCTCCCAGCTCGCGGACGAAGGCCTCATTTCGGCCGAGGAATCCGGTGGCAAGCGAGTCTTCAGCCTCACCGACGCCGGGCGCGCTTACGTGGCCGACAACCCGGAAATGGCACGGGGAGCGTGGGAATCGTCCGAGCAGCAGGAGGCCTGGCAGCTTCCCAGCTTGTTCGCGGCAGCGGCTAGGCTGGGAAGTGGGATCGTCCAGCTGGCCCACGCAGGCACGGCAGCCCAGGTCAGCGCCGCAGAGCGGCTGCTGGAGCAGACCAGGCGCGAGCTCTACCGGATCCTCGCTGACGGCGAGGATGCCGACGAAGACGAGCAGGAAATCTAGCCGACGGGGGGCAGGTCACGATGTATGACAACATCCGGGTCGGCGACGCCGACCGCGAACGGGTAACGGCCCGACTCCGCGAGCACTACGCGGAGGGCCGCCTCACCCAGGAGGAACTCGACGAGCGGATTTCGGCCACGCTGAACGCCAAGACCTTCGGGGACCTGCGCCCGATCATGGCGGACCTGCCGGAGCCGGGATCAATCGGACCGCAGCCAGGGCCGGTGCCACCGCCCTTCCAGCAGCCCGTCTACGCCTACCGGCGCGGGCCGCGGCTGCTGCCGATTGCGCTGCTGCTCCTGTTTCTCATGCTGATCCTGCCGGGCGCCGGTCTGGCCTTCTTCGCCTTCATCAAGTTCGCGCTGCTGGCCTGGCTCGTCCTGTGCGTGGCGGGGATCTTCACCGCGGCCCGGTTCCGGCGGCGTACCCGCCGCCACCCGCAGTCCGGCCAGGATGATCCCTGGAACCGCAACACCTGGCAGCGATAGCCGGCGCGCCGCCGCCGTCGGCAGGGGCCCGGCCCGCTCATGAGCGGGCCGGGCCCACGATCTGGATGGCGGCATCGATGGTCGCCTGCAGCCGTCGGCCGTGGGCGCCGCGCCAGTAGACGCGCCCGCAGTCCGGGCAGCGGGCAAACGCGTTGTACGTGCGTCTCGTGCCCGGCTTGAGGAGATCTGCGACGTCGGCCTTGGATGCGGGGGCGAGCAGCCCGTTGCAGGCCGTGCAGCGCGTCCACGGTGCCAGCGGCGGCGCGAACCGGCTCAGCACGTCCGCCAGCTGCTCGTCTGGCCGCGCACCCCGGACGTAGCCACCCCGCCACAGGCTCCGGCGCTGGAGTAGCGCGCGATCCTGGGTCAGCAGGACCCGCCGGGCCGCGTTGGCCCGACCGATCAGCTCGTCGTCGTCCGCGTCGCGGTCGTACGCGGTGTCCACGCCGACCAGCCGTAGCCGCCGTGCGAGCGCCCCGAGGTGCACGTCCAGCAGGAAGCGCGGCTGGTCCACTGGCTCCGGGCGCGGGACCGGCAGCACCCGCACGACGTCTCCGCCGCGCGGCCGGTACCGCGGCTGCTCGGACACCCCGTTGACCACCAGGGCGCCAACCTCCGTCAGCGGCACGCCCAGCGACTGGACAACATGACCCAGCGAGGA
>JASHSZ010000359.1 GCA_030040815.1 Streptosporangiaceae bacterium | reverse complement strand
TGAGCACCGCTCGGGTATGGATGAGATCGAAAGAGCCGGGCGGGAACGTGCCGGTGCGGATGTCGTGCCGGATGACCTCGACGTTCGAGACGTCTATCTCACTCAGGAACCCCATCTGCAAGTCGGTAGCGATCACGCGCCCGGCGGGGCCGACCACACCGGACAGCCACCGGGTGATCGACCCTCGCCCCCCGCCGATCTCCAGACACCTAGCGCCCTCGCCGACTCCAAGACGCTGAATGCGCCGCTTGGTCAGCGGGTCGAGATGCTCCTCTAACAGCCGAAGACGGCGCGTCTCTTCCGCTGCGGAATGCGGGAACGCATAGTCTGGTGCCTCGCTCACAGCCACAATCGTAACTGCGGTACCTCTCGCCGTCGGGCACCCCAGATCGTCGCCCCAGGCTGCTAACCAGGCGATGCGGACAGCATGCTGTCGAGCGGCATAACCCGCCGGGGCCGTCGCTGATCGCGCAGCTGACTCCCTTCCGTTGTCCGCATACAGCGACGGATTCATGCGAGCGTGTTCGCCAGCAATCAGCAACAGTCGCACGGACTCCGCGCGAGTCAGCTCACCGCCGGTCAGCAACCTCGCGCTGAACCAGCAACATGTTCTGCTGCTGACAAGTCATCTTGGCGGTGCCGTTTACCTGCCCACTGCAGTCGCACCGCGCCCGGCGAGTACGTCCATGCTTATTTCCCGACGGATTTGGCGCGGGAACGTGCCGCGATCGGCTCGGCATTCTGCTGGTCTCGGGCGCCGCCGCGACATCTGGGCACGGGCGTCCAGCATCCGCCGGACGTCGTAGTGCATCAGGAGGATGGCCTCGCCGTGGTCACGTTAGGGCTCAAGCCCCGGCAGCCAGCAGCGCGTTGCCTGCTCTTGGCCGGAGGTGTCCCGGCCCAGGCGACGGTCAGAGTTCACCCCCTGCGTCGCGCCCGGCCTCATCGCGCAGGGCCTGCTGACCGAGCGCGTACAGCTCGCCAGACGCCTCCACCTCGTCATCCGGGTTCGCCTCCTGGCGAGCGGCCACCTCGCCGAGCTGCCGGATCATGTGACTGGCAGGACTGTACGGCTGGTCGAGCCGGACCATCATCATCTGGATTTGCTTCACGCCGTGGTACAGGCACGCGGCGACGTCGAGGTCCAGGGCGCACAGCTGCCCCCAGTTCTTAGCTAAGCGGCTGAATGCGTGGCCCTCCTGGTAGCCCGCACGCTCGAAGATTGCCGCAGTGAGATCGCGCCGGACCGCGCGCCACAGCCGATCGGCCTCGGCCCAGTGGTCATCAGCGGTCATAGTCTGCTTCCTTCGTATTGGGCGCAGCGGCCGCCTCCTGATGAGGGCGGCGGGCCAGGCGCTGGTATCGCCGAGCACGCCCGCGCGGACGGCCGCGCCCGCGACCGGCGGCGCCCAGCCGGTTGGCGAGGAGGTAGGTGTCGGCTGTTAACTCCTCGATCGCAGGGGCAAGCCGGGCTGCTTCGCTGACCGTGAGCTGTCCGTCGGCAGCGCTTCGGTGGCGGAGCGAGTGCGTCTTGGTAGTAGTCGGGCTGCGCGTCTCGAAGAGCTCGGCGTCCGTGATGGTCGGCACAGCAGTCATGGGTTCTGGGCTGTCCTGTCCGCGGGGAGAGGCTGATCATCTGACGCCTGGCGGCGTCACCGGGATTACAGCTTGCGGGTGAAGGTCCGCCGACGGGTCCGACTGGGTCGGAGTGCGCCGTCCGCCAACCTGCGCGCACGCCGACCACGGCCGTGAGGATGATGCCGGTAGTGACTGCGCTCATCCCGCGACCGCCTCCATCGCATACGAAATATCACCGTCGGCGGATCTGGTAACGCGGGCCTCGGCGGCGCCATCTGGCGGCGGAGTCCTTACCGACTCCGTCTCCTCCAGCCGCGTGATCGTGGCGAGTCCGGAGGCGCCGGCTGAACATATGCTCCTGGCGGCGTGGTACTGGTCACGATCGTGGCACCGCCGGGGAGCCTGGCGACGGTCTGAGTGCTGCCGTCGGGCAGTCGCGTCGTGATCGAGCCGTCGGGGTTGACGATCGAGGTGCTAGCAGCGGTGTCGGCGGGGGTCTCTCCCCGGTCCGGCGGCTCACTTATGCCCGGCGCGCCGGCTGGCACGGCGGCCTCGGAAGCGGTCGTGCCGGTGCCGGGCTTCCCAATACCGCCACTCGGCTCGGGAACAGTGGACGTCACTCCCGGCTGAGGTTCGGGCGACTCAGGTGGGAACGTCGTGCTCGAGGTGTCGCTGTCCTGCGTCGCCGTCGCCGAAACGCCTGGGGCCGTCGCGGTTGTGGCGCTCGTGTCGTCCGGCCGCGCAGCGCTGACCGACACGGTCCCGTCCGGATAGGTGATCGTGGTCGGCCCGTCCGGATTGAAGGTAAAAGCAGGCATCGGCTCAGGCTCGTCCATGGCCCGGATAATAGTCGCCTGAACCCGCGCATTAAAGCGAAAGCGCGGCGTAACAGAGTGATGCGCCAGAGCGGCCGGTCGTTAAGGTGTGGCGGCAGCCTCAACACGGAGCTGGGGTGCCAGGGATTGTCTGCAGGACGGCGCAGTAGCGCTCGGTCAGACGCAGCAGCGTCGCGAGGTCTCCCTCGCTGGCGTTGGTGTCGAGGTCGAATCGGACGCGGATCGCCCTGAATCCCACCGGCAGATTTCTGTCGATCGCGAGCGTTCCGCGAAAGTCGAGTTCGCCCGCGGCGGTCACCGAGCCGCCGCGCACTTCGACGCCTAGCGACGTGGCCACAGACCGCAGGGTGACCCCCGGCACATGCCGCGAGCGCTTCCAGCAGCATGTAACCGGAGCAAAGCAGCGACCCGTCGCCGCCGGTCGACGGGGTGCAGACCCGCAGCAGCGAGCGCGGCCGGTCTGCACCGGGCAGGGAAATGCCCTCGCCAAGAGTTCCGGTAGCCCGTAGGGTCACGACAGCCGCAGTCGGAACCACGTAGCGGTCCTTCAGCGGTGCCTGCACCGACCGCAGCTCGCCACGATCGACACGCTCCCCGCCAATGCCAGAGCTCATCTGCACAGCACAACCAGTTTGGGCGGCGATTAGCTCACCTTCGTTAGCCGCATGGTTCTGACCCTCACATTCGGGCCACGCGTCGAGGCAGTAGCGCACCGATGAGCCAGAAGAGCGGAATAAACAAGCCCACGATGAACATGATCCAGTGGCCCTTCCGCAGTGACAGGACGCCAAGCGTGACTAGCAGCACGAAGTAGATAATCCCGAGGATCCATCCCATTTTGTGAGCCCCCGTTAGCCTCGTCCGCGCGGCTTTGGTGCCCGCGTGTGAGCAGCGCGACGCGGCCGCGTCGGCGAGACGCCAGGGTGCGCGCTGTTACTACACAGTACGTTCTGCCGGTCAGCCGCACATCACCCGGCGGAGGTGATGTGCCGCTGACCGGATTCATCAAGCTCGTGACCATTCACCACCTGACGTGCTAACTGCAGCAAGCCCGTTCCGTCAGCGGTCGATGTCAGGGCGCCTCGTGCCAGCGAGCTGGGCTACCTCAAAGACCTGGTTCGGCCGAATTGCGGCACCCTGCGCCGACGGGTCGGGGTAAGAGATGTCCTGCCGACTCTCGGGCCGCCCTCGTACAGTTGGTGCGTGGGAGACTCTGACTTCGGCCCAAACCCGGCATACGGCAACGCCAGCATTCAGGGCAGTGGCGGCCAACAAGACCGCCAGGAGTGGATTCGCGCCAACTTCGCCCAGATCTTCGGCACCTCAGCCGAGGACCTGCAGGCGCAGGGGATCAATCCTCGCGAGTACGCAAGGGAACACCGCGACAAGATCCGCCAGTTCGCTCAGATGCAGAGAAGCCTGGGCGTCGCCGTTCCAAGTGGCCAAGCCTCCGCTGGCCGTCGACCGGACAACGGCGGATCCAATGCCGGGGGACCGAATAACCGGGTCTACCGATATGGCGGGCGTGGTGGACGCTACGGCATGGGAATGCGGGGTGGCACCGCGTGGATAGGGGTCCTGGTTACCCTGTTCGCCCTGCGCTTCTTGCTCGTCGACTCGTTCGTTGGCACGCACGCCGCCATCCTCTGGGTACTCGGGATCGGCGGGATCATGTTGGTGGCCCGAGTATTCCTCTTTTCCTGGCTCCGCAACAGGCGTTTCAACCGCCGCCAGTAGCTCAGAACGCCAGTTACGGCTGGCAGTACTAGCAGGCTGTCGTCGACACGAGGCCGCCAGGATCAGCCAGTGCCGGAGGGTCTGGTCGGCAACGGGCTCGACATCAACTGACGCCTTCGCCCCGCCACGACTCCCCGTGCGCTCGAGCGCATCCACCGGTACCCAGGTGCGCACTATTTTGACCCAAGCCGGGCCCCGCAAAAGCATCCGCGGCCGTTGCCAGGAGATCCGCATCGCGCCGCCGGCGACGCAGCCCTGATAGTTCACCTAGTACCCCCGACCGTGTAGACGATCACGCTGAAAAGTGAGTCCGGGGTCGCATGCGAAGCTCTGACCACCCGCGCGGCGGCTTTCCAGCGGGAGCCCCAGTCGAGCCGGGAAGCGACCGATGGCCGGCTGGCCGATGTGAATCAGGGGATCGCCTGGGCGGGTTTTCTAGGAGCCTGGCTCCTGGTAGCCGGACCGCTGTATCAGGGCGCCCTGGAGCTACTCGAGGAAGACGTGGACCGCGAAGGCATCGAGGCATCCACCGCCCGCATCCCACGGCCCAAACCGCCTTCGTCGTGGTGGTGGCTGCTGCCACCGGTGATGTACCTAATTCGCCGCCACCGCCGCAATGCGTTCCGTCGTGCCGCACTGGCTCAGCTCACTCAGGCGCAGCGGGACCAGTTCACCAGCTTCATCAACAAGGCCACCGGATGGTTCACCGTGGCCGTCGGCGCCGCTCTGCTGGCCGCCGACCAGACCTGGCAGCTCGTCTATCGCAATCACTGGCCCTTGTGGCTTTTCTGGGTACTGATCATCGTCATGCTCGGCGGCGCTGTGCTCAACACGACGCTGCGGATGATCCACCATGGCCGGGCGGCAGAGACCAACGTGGACCGCGCAGCTGACAATTCGCCGCCCTGAACACCGAGCTACAAACGCACTATGGCGCCGACCGAGCGTGACCTGAGATTTCTCCGCGGTTCACGACCGCGCGTTGCTTCAGCTTGCGCTCTCCTCAGACGAGGCGTGGGAAGTGAGCCACACCCGGCCGTGTGCCGTGATCCGGTACTTGCCCAAGCTCGCCGCCGGAGTCCGCTCAGCGCGTCGCGGCAGGGGTCCGTAGCGCAAGCGGCAGCGCTGATGGCAGCTGCCCAGAGCGATTCCCGATGTGTCGTGCGGGTCGTGGTGGCTGGGTTCCAATCCGCCGTTATGGCGCTCCAGCCCGCGTGGACAGCGTTTGACCATATGGCGCAGGCGCCAGGCATCCGAATCTTGGCCGCGAAGCGGATGCGAGACGTGTCGCGGTCGGAAAGGCTTGTCCGTCGCCCGTGAACCGCTACCGAGTTTGGCAGTGACCTGAGCGCTGGTCTTTGTACGGGTACCGCAGGTCCAGGTCGTGCGCTTCGCGCAAAACGACTTCGATGCTCGGAGGTTAGTCCACCGTCCGCCACCTCGTGGTCGGCTACGAGGTGGTGCCCCGCTACGCCGCCGAGTTCGCCGACACCCCAAGGGACAGCCCGGCCGGCCCAGCAAATCTCACCCTCCAACAATCAGCGGCCTTACTCAAAGCCAGCCACGGCACCCGCATCGGCGCATACATCGCCCCGTCCCTGGGCACCGGGATCCGCACAGAGGAGGCCCGCGCCCGCACTGGGAAGCCGTCGACTTCGGCGACCCATCGGCTAATCCCCCGCGCCCAGCGAGCGTCACCTTGCTGCGA
>JASHSZ010000358.1 GCA_030040815.1 Streptosporangiaceae bacterium | reverse complement strand
TCACCACCCGCGGCACTGCGACAGTCGGGGCCATTCGTCGCGCCGCGACGGCCAGCGCGGGGGTCAGAAGGAACTGTCTCAGGCAGTCGAGACCGGTGCCGTGCAGTTCTTGTCCGCTGACCGCGCGGTGGCCGCGGCTGTAGGCGAGCAGCTTGACGTCTGGGTCGGGGTAGGGGTGGGCGCCGGCAAGGGCGGGGTCCGCTTTGATACAGACGGTGCAGGCGTGGCTCGGGATGGCGCGGCTGATGGCCTGGCCATCAGGGGCGGCCGTTGCACGGGATCACTCGTCGATCCAGACAGCGTCGCTGACAGCGAGTAGCGCTCCGACATCGCGGACGAGCGGCGTAAGGCCCCCGTCGGGCTGGCTCAGCAGTCGTTCTTGCACGCTGCCCAGCCCAGCACGCTGGACCAGGCGCTTTTCGTTCAGCACCCACACGCCAGCGCCAGCCAGCCGACCCTGGGCCGCGGCTAGCACCGCCTGGCACAGGTTGGCCAGGCAGGCGGCGGTGTCCTCGCGGTCGGCGTGGACCGCGGCGAAGTGCAACGCTCCCGCGGCGAGCCGAGACCACGCGATCGGCGCAGTCTCCTGGAGCCTCGGCGGGAATCGCGGACGGGGCAGCTCGCCAGCCAGCACCCTGCCAAGGGCCAGTTCGCCAGCCAAGATGTACGTCGCTATGCCCGCGACGTAGCCGATTTGTCGGTGAATCTCGAACTGCCCGTCCTCCGCAGCCGAAGTCCAGCGCAAAACCTCGTCGAGGTCCCGGTAGATGAGATCGACCTTCGTTCCGTCGATCGTCAGCCAGGCCCCGCCATTGATGACCCGGCCCCACTCGCCCGGGGCGAAGACGCGGCCCGGCCAGCCGAGGGCCAGGATGTCCGCCGGATCGAGCCGGTCCCGGTAGTAGAGCCCGAAATCCCAGTCAGAGCCCTCAACTGCGGTGTTGGCCGCCCTCGACCCTCCCAGCGTGACAGCCACCACCCCGGGGATCGCTGCCAGCTGAGTGGCGATGAACTCCACGACGCGAGTATCGCCCTGGGCCTGCCCGGCTGGCGATCCCATTTCGCGGGCCGCGGGCGGAGGGCATACGCAGCGGCCGTTGTCGGCACCCCTCGACCGCCTACAGGCCCAGATCGCGCCGATACCAGGTACCTGGACGGCCGCCGAGAGTAGCCGGGCCAACAGCGACGAAACCGGCCTTGGCCAGTACCTTCTGAGACGCGATGTTGTCGTGGGTGGTCCCCGCCCGGAGCGTGTTCAGGCCATACTTCGTCGCCGCGAGCCGGCACAAATCCCGTACCGTGGCGGTGGCCAGGCCGCGGCCGGCTACCTGCTCTGCGACCCGGTAGCCGAGCTCCGCCGTGCCGCTGTCAAGGTCGACCAGGTTGAACCTGCCGAGTACCGCGCCATCCTCGCCAACGAGCACGTGGAAGATGCAGGTGCCGGCCTCCTGCTCCGCCAGCAGCGCGTTGTGGCGTTCGGTGAAGTGTTCGAAAAATTCATCGCCGCGGTCGGTGATCGACCTGGCGAAGTAGGCGCGGTTCGCCAGTTCGAAGGCCAGCACCGCCGGGCCATGGTCGGCACGGAGGCGCTGCAGCTCGGGCACCGGCCAACTCTACTCAGCTGGCGCACTTATGCCTGGCGCTCGGTACCATGGCGGCCATGTCGCTGAAAGTTCAGTCTGCTAGAGCCCTGCGCGCCGTCGCCTGGCGCATTGAACGCCCTCAAACGAGCCTTCGCCGGAGAGTTCCGCAACAGGCCCTGGACGTCGCCGCTCTCAGCACCGATTCGGAACCGGGGTCCCGATCCGCCTCGTGGTTCTTCGAGCAATATCCCCGCTTCTATCAGACGAGCGGTACCGGTCTGACTGCGACGCGGCTGAACCTGCGCTACGAAGCTATATTCGGCGAGAACCGGGACATCTTTGCGGGCGCGTCGGTCATCGACATCGCCAGTCACGACGGCCGCTGGTCGCTTGCCGCGCTTGCGACCGGGGCACGGTCGGTGATCGGCATCGAGCCGCGACCGGAGCTGGTGGAGGCCGCGACCGAGAATCTGGCCCAGTACGGCTATGGGGCAGACCGCGTCCGCTTTGTTACCGGTGATGCTCACGAGGTGCTCAAGACGCAGAATTTCGAGGCGGACGTCGTGCTGTGCCTCGGCTTCCTGTATCACACGCTGCGCTACAACGAATTGCTGGACGGGATCCGCCGGACCAACGCCCGGCATGTGATCATCGACACGTTCAGCCCGTTCATGATGCAGCCCACGCCCAACGTGAACGTCGTCACCGAGTTTGCCGACGAGGAGGGGAAAGCGGTGGCCGACGCCTACACCCATGGCCCGAAGGTCCTCGTCGGCCGCCCGAACCTCGCAGCGATCCACACCATGGTGAAGGCGTACGACTACGAGATCGAGCGGCTCTCGGACTGGACCGGGCTCATTCGCGACAACACCGGAGCAGTGGACTGCGACGACTACGCCAACCGCCAGCGGATCACCGCCCGCTGCGTCGATGTAAAAGCCCAGGGCGCCTAACGGGTCCCACAGTCCTGCGCCGCCTGCGGCTTGCTGGGCTTCAGTAGCGCAGGTCAGCTACCAGCCCGTAGTGGTCAGATATCTGCAGGTCGCCGGCAGAGCGGACGCCGAGCAGGGCGCAGTGAAGGGGATGCCCGGCGCCGCCGCGTCGCGGCCAAGCGGAGAAGACGTAGTCAAAGCGCCGGTCCGGATACAGGCCGATCGCCGCCAGCGGGTTGCGGTTGGACCAGGTGTAGCCGGGAGAGCCGTCCCCGCCAAGCTCCCAGCTGTCGTAGAAGACCATGCCCGGACTAGCCGCAGCGCAGCGGCCGGTGAGCATCCTGATCTCATCGGCGTCCGGCCCGGCGTTGAAGTCCCCGCAGACGATGACCAGATCGCGGTGCGACGCGACTTCCTGGATGAACTGAACGAGTTGCCGCACCTGCCCTTGCCGGATGGCGCTGCCGTGGAGCGGGTGGTCGAGCGTCACCCCGAAGAGCTGGATAGGCCCGCGGTCGCCGTCCACGGTGACGTGCACGGCCTGGCCCTCGCCCGCACCGTCCTCGGAGCGGAGCTGGCGCCGCCGAGGCTCACTCATGGGCCACCGGCAGACCAGACCGATTCCCGACACCCAGTCCTCCAGCTGCCAGTCACCAGTGAAGCTGTGATACGGCAGACTCAGCCGCTCGGCGATCCGGCCGGGCTGAGTCGATTCGCCGACCCGCCAGGACTCAATCAGGCAGATCACATCCGGCGACGCCTCGGCCAGCGCGTCTTCCAGCGCATCCTGCCGTTGCTGCCAGTCATGCCCGTACCGTCCCCAGACGTTCCACGTGGCCACTCGGACCGCCGACTGCACGAGCGGGCCATAGGGCGCGTAGGGATCGAAGCTCACGCGGCATCGAGGAACGCGGTCACGGTCTCGACAAACGACTCTGCGTCATCGAGCCAGGGGTAGCGGCCAGCATTGGGCTGGACGACGAACTGGGCCGCGGTGAAGAGCTTCGCGAACTCGGCCAGCACCGCTGCCTGCCACTGCGGGTCTACGCCGCCGGCAAAGGGGCCCGCCGAGGGTGCCCAGGTAGGCAAACGCGCGCATCGGGCCGCCAGGGACGCAGACGAGCGGCGCGCCGTCTCCCTGGACGGAGTAGGACAGCTCGGTAGCGTCCGGCCAAGGAACGTCGGCACGACTGCGATACTGGCAGCGACCGCGCACGCCGGCAACCGGATAGATCGGCGTCAGCTGCCGTCCTCGGGCAGGCCCTGCGCAATCTCCCAGATGTGGCCGCCCCGACCTCATGGACTGGGTTCTGCGCCGCCGCGCGTATCGCGGTCTCGATGATCACGTGCAGGATGACCTCCCGCACGTCCTTGAGCCGCCAGTCGGTGAAGTAGCCGGGCCATCTGGCCGACGGCGAGTCCGGGTCGGCAGTGGCGAGAGTCGCGCCGTTGCCAATCCGACGAACGGGCCGGGCGCGTGTGGACACCAGGCTGGCACCGTTGACAGGATCGAGCACATGGCTGAGGTATCGGTGTTCCGCCCTGGGGACGTGTCGTACCTGCGGATCCCCGCCCCCGACCTCGCGCGCGCTGCGGACTACTATCGCGCCGTCTTCGGATGGCAGACAGACGGGAGCGCCGGCCGTTTCCAGGACGCCACCGGTCACGTCATCGGCCACTTCATGGCCGAGCTGCCCGTTGCCGGCGAGGCGGGTGTCGTGCCCTATGTCTACGTGGATGACATCGATGCGACGCTCGCACACATCGCCGGTGCCGACGGCCAGGTGACGGTGCCGCCCTATCGAGAAGGCGACCTGTGGGTCGCGATGACCCGCGATCCGGCGGGCAACGCCATCGGCGTCTGGCAGCACGGACCCAGGCGGGAGCGGGCGCGCTGATCGTGCGCCTCTTCGTCAAGCACAAGGAGAGTCGTGACGTTGCGGACGGCGTTCACGGACCTGTTCTCGGTCGAGCACCCGATCGCCCTCGCACCAATGGGCGGCTATGCGCCCGCCGACCTCGTCGGCGACCTGGCAGCCGAGGCGGCTGCGACCCTGGCACGGCTTCGTAGCTAGCGCCTGCGGCCACCCCAGGGCCGACGCACTACAGCCACCGCGCCGATCCGCATGGCCAGCAATCTGCGAGACACTTCGTCGGTGGCTTCACCGGCATCGCGGGTCGCCGAGTCCGCTGACGTTGTGGTCGTCGGCGGCGGTAACGCTGGATACTGCGCGGCGCACGCCGCGGCACTGCGGGGCCGTCAGGTCGTGCTGATCGAGCGCGCGCCGGCCACCGAGGCGGGCGGGAACAGCTTCTTCACCGCGGGCGCAATCCGGATGACGCACGACGGCATCGACGACCTGCTGGACCTGGTCGAGCCCGACCCGCGGCTGCCGCGGACCGAGGTGCCGCCCTACTCGGCGGCGCAGTTCCGGGCGGACATGGAGCGGACGACGTCCGGTCGATGCGATCCGCAGCTCACCGCTGTGCTCGTCGCGGAGTCTGCCGTGGCGGTCCGCTGGCTCAAGGCACTCGGTGTGGCGTTCCGGCTGATGTACGAGCGGCAGGCTTACCAACGGCAAGACGACAGCTTCCTGTTCTGGGGCGGCCTGGCGGTCGGATCGGAAGGCGGCGGCAAGGGCCTCATGGCGGGGCACCAGCGGATCGCGGCACGGCTCGGCGTTGACGTGCGGTACGAGCGGTGCGCCCTCGCGCTCCGCCGCGAGGGCAACTGCGTCAGCGGCGTCCACTGGGCGGCACCGGATGGCACCAGCGGGCTGCTCGAGGCGAACGCCGTCGTGCTGGCGGCGGGCGGGTTCGAGGCGAATCCGAGCCTGCGCCGCCAGTACCTCGGCGAGGGCTGGCAGCGCGCGAAGGTACGGGGCACCCCGCTCAACGACGGGCGCATGCTGCGCGCCGCCATCGAGGTCGGAGCCGCGCGCGCCGGTGACTGGTCCACCGCGCACAGCGTGGCCTGGGACGCCGGCGCGCCGCCGACCGGCGACCGGGCGCTGACCAACCAGCTGACCCGGCAGAGCTATCCGCTCGGCATCGTGGTCAACCGGCACGGCCACCGGTTCGTCGACGAGGGCGCAGACTTCCGCAACTACACCTACGCCCGGTACGGCGCGGACATCCTGCGCCAGCCAGACTCGGTCGCGTTCCAGATCTTCGACGCGGCGGTCCGGCCGCTGCTGCGCCCGGAGGAGTACGACAGCCCCGGAGTCAGCGAGCACATCGCCGGCACGATCGCTGAACTCGCGGTCGCGTGCGGTATCGACGCGGGCGCCCTCGGCCAGACGGTTGCCGAGTTCAACGCGGCGGTCCGCCGTGACGTCCGCTTCGATCCGACCGTCCGCGATGGCCGGTCAGCAGCGCTGCCGCTGCCCAAGAGCAACTGGGCAAACCCGATCGAGACGCCGCCGTTTTACGCCTACCCCGTGACCTGCGGCATCACGTTCACCTTCGGCGGCCTGCGCGCGGATGCCAGCGCCCGGGTACTCGACGAGTCCGGCGCTGCCATCCCCGGCCTCTACGTCTGCGGCGAGATGCTGGGCGGATTGTTCAGCGGCAACTACCCGGGCGGCTCGGGCCTGACTTCTGGCCTCGTGTTCGGCCGCCGAGCAGGGCAGGTCGCCTAGTAGCCGGTCGCGCCGTCGACCAGCTCGCGGATCAGGTCGGCGTGAGCATTGTGCCGGGAGTACTCGTCGATCATGTGCGCAGACAGCCAGCGCAGGTAGACGGTCGCGGTCGCGTCGGGCGCTGTCCAGGTCATGGCTGCGCGTCCGGTCGCCGCCTAGCCGCGGTTGTCACCGCTGAACCGCTCGTCCACCTGACCGGGCGTCA
>JASHSZ010000357.1 GCA_030040815.1 Streptosporangiaceae bacterium | reverse complement strand
ATCGGCACCATGGGATTGCGCTGTCCTCCCCACCGTGTCGGCCGCCGCCACGGCTCGTCACCGGTAGGCCCGCCGAGCCCGCCGCCCCGCCCGTGCACGAGGATGCCACCGGGGCCCAGCCCGCGCCGGGCCATGTCGGCAAGCAGTTCGGGATTGTCGGGGTTTGGCGCCGTCGGGGTGAAGCTGTTGACCCGGATACCGTAGGGCGCCAGGTCCATCGCGGCCGCACGGACGAAGTTGTTGACCCCGCCCTTGTGGAATGCGTACGCGATCACGCCCGGCGTGCCGGACCAGCCGTTGGACGATGAGATGCAGACGATAGAGCCCTTGATGCCGAGTTCGGCCATAGCCCGGCCGACGTGCTTGGTGTTGAGGAAGTTGCCGAGTGCTGACACCCGGACTGCGCGCTCGAAATCCGCCGCGCTCTCGTCCAGCACGCCGCGCCCGCCGAGCAGCGCAGCGTTGTTGACGAGGATGTCGATCCGGCCCCAGCGAGCCAGCACCTCGTCGACGTAGCCCTGCACCGCGGCCTCGTCGGTCACGTCACCGGGCGCCGCCATCGCCTCACCGCCGTTGCGCTCGATCCGCGCGATGCACGCCTTGATCGCGTCGTCGCTCACATCGTTGCACGCGACCTTCGCGCCATACCTGGCCAGCGCCAGCGCGACACCGCTGCCGATGTTGGGCCCCACCCCGGTCACGAGCGCGACCTTGCCGGCCAGGGAAATCTCCACCGTCACTGCTCCTTCCACTCGACCGGAACCGAGCGCCCCGCCCAGGCTGCCCAACCGAACGGCCGGAAGACCATGGACATGGCCGCGTTCGCCGCACCCGCGACGATGATCGGTATCGCCTCCGCCGAGGGCAGCATGCGGAACGGCCCGTCGCCGACATGCTCGCCCTTGCCCGCGGCAACCATGTCCGCGGCGTCGCGCACCGCGTGGGCGAACAGCCACTGCTGCACGTCGGTGCGGCTGTAACCCGCGTTGCCCAGCAACTGCGCGTGTTCCGGACCAAGCACCAGTCCGCCGCTGGAGTGCGGGCCGCCGACATAGGCGCCCATCCGGCCGAGCGTGTCAGCGAAATCCGTCAGCACCGCTTCGGCGCTGTCGGTCGACCTGTTGTCGATGTACTCGACGGTCCGGATCAGCATGGCGGACACTGCGTCGACACCGGCCGCCACGCCGCCGACGGCGCTCAGCGGTTCCCATGGCGACATCTCCTCGTTCTCTCCGAGGCAGACTGACCACCGGCCCGGCAGGCCCTGGGTGGCTTGCTCGAGTTCCTGCGGGCGCACGCCGTAGCCATTGCGCACGATCAGGCCGATCGCTCTCGCGATGGTGGCGTTCGCGCGGAAGCCGGGGCCGAAGGCGCCGCCCGCGTAGTTGATGGCCAGGCGCGTCCGGACCGGGCCGTTCACCACGATGAGCGGCGCCGGGCCGCTGGTGGACTGCCAGGCACCGCGGCTCGACCGCTCCTGCATCACCGCCTGCCACGCGGCGAGGACGACCGGAAAGTACTCCGGCTTGCAGCCGGCCATGATCGCGTTCGCCGCGGCCTGCGCCACGGTCACGCTGCGGTTCAGGTGCGGCTGTGAGCCGATGATCTCGTCGCCAGGGTGCGGCGTGGTGGCCAGGCACGCCGCGACGTCGGCCGCGGTAGCGGGCACCACGGGAAGTCCGTCGGTCCAGCCCTTTTCGTAGCAATACTCGATGGCGGCCTTGGCCTGCTCGACCGGGTCCGTGGTGACAGGTGACGTCATGCGGAGGCGACGGCCATGACCGGTTCGGTAAGCAGCGCCACGATGGCCGGCACGGCCTGCGCGGCCCTCGCCTTGACGCCTTCGCCGGTGAGGTTGGCCACCGGGTGCGGCGTTGTCACGTACGCGTATCCAGGCGCGTTCCGCAGGCCGGCCATCGCGTTCGCGCTGACTGTGAACGCATCGCTGATGATGACCGCCGCGGGTATGCCCGCTTGTTCCAGCAGGATCCCGTCGGCAACCGCAGACGCACTGCACGATCCGCAGTCGCCGACGCCAGCCACGACGATGTCGCAGTGCTCGGTGAGCTCGGCCATCAGCTCCGCAGGCGCGGTGTCCACGATGTTGGGCTTCTTGACCGCCACAACCGGCACGATGCCGTACTGCTCGGCCAGCTCGCGGCCGACATCGGCGAGGAACTGCTCGGCGTTCCGCTTGGTGTTGGCCAGCAGGCCGAGCCGGAGGCCGGCTAGGTGCGCCGGGCGCGGAGCCAGCGTCGGCCTGCCGCACTCGAGAGTCTCAGCCGGGCCGACAGTCGGATCGACGATGGTTTCGAACACAGCTGGCTCACTCCTCGGTGCCGTCTGAAGTCAGGGTACGGCCCGCCGGCCGCCCGCGGCGAGCGCGATTCCGCGGGATGGCAGGCTATGACCCATGACGCAGGATGCCGACGCGATAGTCGTCGGGGCCGGCCTCGCGGGCCTGGTCGCGACGGCGGAGCTGGCCTCGGCCGGGCGTCGCGTGATCCTGCTCGACCAGGAACCGTTTCTCGGCGGTCAGGCGTTCTGGTCGCTCGGCGGCCTGTTCCTCGTCGACTCGCCCGAGCAGCGCAGGATGGGCATCCACGACAGCTACGACCTGGCGCTGCAAGACTGGCTCGGCAGCGCCGGATTTGACCGGCCGGAAGATCACTGGCCGCGGCGCTGGGCCGAGGCGTACGTCCAGTTCGCCGCCGGCGAGAAGCGGTCCTGGCTGCGCGGCCGGGGCCTGCGGTGGTTCCCGCTCGTCGGCTGGGCCGAGCGCGGCGGGTACGGTCCGAATGGACCCGGCAACTCGGTCCCGCGATTTCACATCACCTGGGGCACCGGCCCAGCCGTCGTGGCGCCGTTTGAGGCCGCGGTCAGGACAGCCGAGGCGGCCGGCACGGTGCGGCTGCTGTTGCGGCACCGGGTCGACGGGCTGACCGGCAGCGGCGGAACCGTGGACGGCGTGCGCGGCAGCGTCCTCGCCCCGGCGGTGATCGCCCGCGGCCAGCCCAGCTCGCGTGCCGTGGTCGGCGAGTTCGAGCTGCACGCACCGGCCGTGCTCGTCACCTCCGGCGGCATCGGCGGGAACCACGACCTGGTCCGCGAGTACTGGCCACCGCGGCTGGGCGAGCCGCCGCGGCAGCTGCTCTCCGGCGTTCCGGCGCACGTTGATGGCCGGATGCTCGCCATCAGCCGGGAAGCTGGCGCCGCGGTGATCAATCCATACCGGATGTGGCACTACACCGAGGGGATCACGAACTACGCGCCGATCTGGCCGCAGCACGGCATCCGGATCCTGCCCGGCCCGTCGTCGTTGTGGCTCGACGCGCGCGGGCGGCCGCTGCCCGCACCGCTGTTCCCCGGCTTCGACACGCTCGGCACGCTCGAGCACATCATGACGACCGGCTACGACTACACCTGGTTCGTGCTGACTCGGCCGATCATCGAGCGCGAGTTCGCGCTGTCCGGCTCGGAGCAGAACCCCGATCTCACCGGCAAGAACATCGCGCGGCTGCTCGACCGGCTGAAGCCCGGTCCGCCCGCGCCGGTAGCCGCGTTCGTGCGCCGCGGCGCAGACTTCCTGGTGGCGCGCGAGCTGCCGGAGCTGGTCGCCAGGATGAACAAGCTGGCCGGCCAGGACCTGATCGACGTCGCCGACCTGACCGAGCTGATCGAGGCGCGCGACCGGGAGGTTGCCAATCCGTTCACTAAGGACTTGCAGCTGACCGCCGTGCACGGTGCCCGCAGGTACCGTGCGGACCAGCTGATCCGGGTTGCGAAACCGCACCGGTTCCTGGACCCCGCCGCTGGACCGTTGATCGCGGTGCGGCTGCACATCCTCACCCGCAAGACGCTCGGCGGCCTGCACACCAACCTCGATGCGCAGGTGCTCGACGATGCCGGGCAGCCAGTTCCTGGCCTGTACGCCGCGGGTGAGGTGGCGGGCTTCGGCGGCGGCGGCATGCACGGCTATCGCGCCCTGGAGGGCACGTTCCTTGGCGGCTGCCTGTTCTCTGGCCGGGCCGCCGGCCGCAGCGCCGCCGGGGCGGTGTCCTAGGTACCGAAGACCAGCTCGCCATTGAGAGGCCGGCAACGCGGGAAGGCGAAGCCCAGGCATTCATCAACTCGACGTTGTTGTGGAACTTCAGCGCCGCGCCTG
>JASHSZ010000356.1 GCA_030040815.1 Streptosporangiaceae bacterium | reverse complement strand
GAGCAGACTGCCGCGCTCGTCCAGCCGCAGCCGCAGGCCACCGGCAAGGTGGCGTGACGCCGGTGGAGTCGTTCACGGGGAAGCTGGCCGTGGTGGCCACCGTCGGCTCGGGCATGGGCCGCGAGCTCGTCCGTCAGGGCTCGTGCCGCGCAGGCTCCAGCCGGGAGCGAGGGGTAGCGGACGGGCCGACGCCGACCCGTCGCTGAAGTCCGGACGCCGCGCGAGCAAGTGACCAGGCTCGCACGGCGCCCTGCGTCCGTCTTTGTCAGGCCAGATCGAATCGATCGAGACTCATGACCTTGTCCCACGCGGCCACGAAGTCGCGCACGAACTTCTGCTGAGCGTCGTCGGCCGCGTAGACCTCTGCGATCGCCCGGAGCTGGGAGTTGGACCCGAAGACCAGGTCGAACCGGGTGCCGGCCCACTTCAGCTCGCCGGTCCGCCGGTCACGGCCCTCGAAGGTGTCCTCGGCTTCGGACGTCGCCTGCCACGTGGTGCCCATGTCCAGCAGGTTCACGAAGAAATCGCTGGTCAGCGTCTCGGGTCGGTCGGTGAAAACGCCCAGGTTGGAATGGTCGTAGTTCGCGTTGAGGACCCGCAGACCGGCCACCAGCACCGCCATCTCGGGCGCGGTCAGCGTCAGCATGCTCGCCCGATCGACCAGGGCGTGCTCCGCGAGCAACGGCTGCAGCTTGCCGGCGTAGTTCCGGAAGCCGTCCGAGGCCGGCTCGAGTACGCCGAAGGACTCCACGTCCGTCTGCTCCTGAGACGCGTCCGTGCGGCCCGGCGCGAACGGAACCTGCACGTCCTGCCCGGCGTTCTTCGCAGCCTGCTCCACCGCGGCGCAGCCGCCGAGCACGATGAGGTCGGCCAGACTGACCTGCGTCGTCCGGTGCGCCTCGTTGAACTCACGCTTGATCCGCTCCAGCGTCGCCAGCACGCTCGCCAGCTCGGCCGGGTTGTTGACCTCCCAGTCGTTCTGCGGCGCGAGTCTGAGGCGCGCCCCGTTGGCGCCGCCGCGCCTGTCGGTACCGCGGAACGTCGACGCCGCCGCCCAGGCGGTCGAGACCAGCTGGGAAAGCGTCAGGCCGGAGGCGAGAATTGCCGCCTTGAGGCTGGCGACGTCCGCCGCGCCGATTAGCTCGTGCGTGACCGGGGGAACGGGGTCCTGCCAGATCTGCGGCTCCGCGGGAACGAGCGGGCCGAGGTACCGCGAGATCGGTCCCATGTCGCGGTGGGTGAGCTTGAACCAGGCCCGGGCAAACGCGTCGGCGAACTCCTTCGGGTTCTGGAAGAACCGCCGCGAGATCGGCTCGTAGATCGGATCCAGCCGCAGCGAGAGGTCCGTCGTGAGCATCACCGGGGTGCGCTTCCGCGCCGGATCGTGCGGATCTGGCACCGTGCCGAGCGCGGCCGGATCAGTCGGAATCCACTGCCAGGCACCAGCAGGGCTCTGCGTCAGCTCCCACTCGTAACCGAAGAGGGTCTCGAAGAAGCTGTTGTCCCACTCGGTCGGCGTCGGCGTCCAGATGCCC
This sequence comes from Streptosporangiaceae bacterium, assembly GCA_030040815.1. The sequence goes on along the minus strand of JASHSZ010000356.1, from coordinate 5,778 downwards.
TCCAGGCCGCTGGTAATCGCGTCGTCGCCCGCCCCGGTGCCGTAGCTGTTTGCCCAGCCGAGGCCCATCTGGTGCAGGGGAGCACCCTCGGGCTCGGGACCGACGTGATCGTCGGGGACCGCTGCGCCGTGAGTCTTGCCGAACGTGTGCCCGCCCGCGATGAGCGCGACGGTCTCCTCGTCGTTCATGGCCATCCGCCGGAAGGTCTCCCGGATGTCGCGGGCTGCGGCGAGCGGGTCGGGGTTGCCGTTCGGCCCCTCCGGGTTCACATAGATCAGGCCCATCTGGACGGCCCCGAACGGATTCGCCAGCTGGCGGTCGCCGCTGTACCGCTCGTCGCCGAGCCAGGTGGCCTCCGAGCCCCAGTTGATGTCCTCGCCTTCCCACACATCCTCGCGACCGCCGCCGAAACCGAAGGTCTTGAATCCCATCGACTCGAGAGCGCAGTTGCCCGCGAAGATCATCAGGTCAGCCCAGGAGATCTTGCTGCCGTACTTCTGCTTGACCGGCCACAGCAGCCTGCGCGCCTTGTCGAGGCTCCCGTTGTCGGGCCAGCTGTTGAGCGGCGCGAAGCGCTGGACGCCCGATCCGCCGCCGCCCCGGCCGTCGCTGATGCGGTACGTGCCGGCACTGTGCCACGCCATCCGGATGAACAGCGGACCGTAGTGGCCGAAGTCAGCCGGCCACCAGTCCTGTGACGTCGTCATCACGGCCTCGATGTCTTGCTTCAGGGCATCGAGGTCGAGAGTCTTGAACTCCGCCGCGTAGTCGAAGTCGTCGCCCATGGGGCTAGCCATGGGGGAGTTCCGCTCGAGCACCCTGAGATCTAGCTGGTTCGGCCACCAGTCACGGTTCGACCGGACCCCGGCCGGGTGCACCACCGGGCACTTGCTCTCGTCGTCCATGATTTTCTCTCCCTGCGTTTTCACGTTCGGGTCGGCGACTGACACTCCGCGCAGCGACCCCAGTAGATGACCTCGGCCTCGTCGATCTCGTAGCCCCTGTTGTCGATCGCCGTGAGACAGGGCGCAGTGCCGACCGCACAGTCCACGTCCGCCGTGCGGCCACAGGTGCGGCAGATCACGTGATGGTGATTGTCACTGACCCGAGCCTCGAAGCGCGCCGGTGACCCGGCTGGTTGGATCCGCCGGATTAGGCCCACGTCGATGAGGACGGCAAGCACGTCGTAGACGGCCTGCAGCGAGATTGCACCGAGCTCTGCCCGCACGGTCTCGGCCACGGCATCGGCCGTGAGGTGTGGCTCGCGCGCGACCGCCCGCAGGACGGCCAGGCGCTGGCTCGTGACTCGATAGCCGCGCTCCCTGAGGGCGTCGGCCGGCTCGACAGACACGTCTGTGACACTATCAAATCTGGAGCGACTCACTTAATCGACCCACTAAAGAATCCTTGTGACCGTGGATGACGGGCAGATTAAGCGCGGCCACGAGGGCGTCCAGAGCGCTGGCTTGAGTAGCCGAGCTGACCTCGGCTGCCGGACCCGCCCAGGACATGCCAAAGTCGTGCGACTCGGTGGTGTCGTCAGCCTTGATGGATCGAGCCTGCTTGCTGAAGAAGGCGTTGAACTGGTTAGTCCTGGCGGTGACCGCCAGGACCTTGAGATCCTGGACGAAGATGCCTTTGAACGCCTGAGTGTCGGGATCGAGCCGGGCAGTGCAGCCGCCCCCTCGGCACGGCTCTGTGAGCACGCCGCCGACGGTCAGTTGGCGGATGGCCGCGCGGGCGATCTGCTCTGCGGTTGCCAGCAGCGAGCGCTTGCCAGTTGCCCGGTACAGCTGGGCGAGTCCCGCCAGGATCACGCCCTGGTTGTACGTCCAGGTCGGGGCGCCATTGTTGGCGCAGTTGCCGCCCACGCCATCGTTGACCAGGTCGCTGCCGTTGATCATTCCGCTGCGGGAGAACCACGACCACTCGGCCTCGGCCCAGCGCAGGTACTTCACATCGCCGCTGATCGTGTTGTGCAGCCAGGCGGTCAGCTCAAGGAACAGCTCATTGCTGATCGCGTTTTTGTAGTACCCGGGGCTCTGCAGCCACCAGATCCCCCCGCCGCAGCCGGGGCCCCAGCCTTCGTGGATGTAGTCGGCATCGGTCTCGGCCATGGACAGGTATGACGAGACGTGCGTGAGGTCGTAGGCCTGCAGCCACACCAGCGCCCACCACGCTGTGTCATCGTCTGAGTCGTTCTCGAAGTCGCCGCCCGAGTGGAGTTGGAACGCGCTCGCGATCGCGCCGTCGTAGCTGTTGTCTCCGGTAGCCTGCGCGTAGGCCTCCACGGTCGACAGGGCTACCGCGGCCTGCCACCAGGAGCTTCCTATCAGCCCGCTGTTTTCGCTGTAGTAGCTGAAGAGTTCAGCCATGTCGGCGGCCAGCGGGTTCTCGGCCGCCAGCGCTACGGGCGTCAGAAGACCGGCGAGCACGATGGTCACGACGGCCAGCACTACCGCATTCATCGCCGCGCCCCGGGTTCTCGCAGCCGGACCGGGGGAGAAGCTGACGGCCGCGCGCCAGCTCCGATTGACGGCTGAAAACCGCCCTGACCGGACCTTTGTTATCAACCACATAGAAGGGCATTACTTTATCTTTACCTATCGATCACCGCAATCCTCCAAACCTCGTAGCGCGCTGCAACCTGACGGGCGGGTGTCGGGACAAGCTCGAAACATCGGAGGGGGGCGGCACCTGGCCGCCCCCCTCCATCCGCCGATGCCTCCCCGAACTGCCGGCCTGGGCCCGGCGGATGCTGGCTAGCGCGGTTGCCCCCGCCGACAACCAGCGCGGATGCCAGCCTCTCCGGAGCGGGCCGTCGGCCGAGAGCAAACGGGTCGCCGACTCGCTCACTAACTCAGCAGGATGGGCCGTTGCGGGTCAGCTACGCATCGGCGAAACTGCCTATTTCTTAGCGAGCCGTCGACGGACGACCGTCGTATCGTGTCGAGCATGGCCGGTCCAGTACGCGTCATGCTCGAACAGGGCAAGAAGCGGCGAGTGGTGGCTTGCGCCTTCGACTGGCCGGGGTGGGACCGGAGCGCCAGGATCGGTCACGACGTGCTCGCGGTCCTCGAGTCCTATCGGCCGCGCTACGCCAGGGTCGCCGAGCTGGCCGGCGTCGGCGCCGGCTTCGCGGCCAGCGGGGAGCTCGAGGTGGTCGAGCGGCTGGACGGGACCGGGATGACCGACTACTACGGCGTCTCGGGCCGGCCGGCCGAGCCCGAGTACGGCCCGATGACCGAGTCCGACTGCGAGCGGAAGATCGCGCTACTCCGGGCCTCGTGGACCACCTTCGACGACTTCGCCGCGCGCGTCTCGGCTGAGCTCCGCACGGGCCCGCGGGGCGGCGGCTGGCCCAAGGAGCGGATCATCCGACACGTGAACGGCGCCGAGATCGACGAGTTCGCGCCGAAGGTCGGCGTGAGGGTTCCGCTGGAGACGAGGGACGACGCCGAGGCCCTTGGTGCCTACCGGGAAGCGTTCGTCGAGGGGATCCGCGGATACCACGCCCGCGGCGAGCCGGCGCGGTCATGGCCGCTGCAGTTCTTGATCCGACGTTGTGCCTGGCACATGCTGGACCACGCCTGGGAGCTCGAAGACCGGGACCTGACGAACGCGCCGGCCTGAACCCCGGAGCGCAGCACCTGCATCTGGTTCGAGTTCGCCGCCCGACTGATGTGCGTGAGTCGCCCGGCGAGGCGACTCCCTGTGTGGCGGGCAAGGTCCGCTCGGCAGCCGTCCGACTGCGGCACCGGCTTGGGTGACACTTTCTGTTTGCTGCTGTCGCGTGCGCAGATCCCGGACGGTCAGTTCACCCCGTTCCCACTATCGCGGCCCAGGATGACAGCCACCGACGCGCCTAGCTCGCCCGCCCGGTTGAGGTGTATCTAGCTTGCCGCAGGGCCAGGGAGGTACTCACCAGCTCGCGGCAGCGGTCGCTGCCGCAAGGGCGCCCTCGCCACAGTGACCGCGAACTGGCAATACCAGATGGGTTGCACACCCTCGCATGAATTGGGTGCTGTACATGTGACCGTGCTGGCCAGGCGGGAGCCGCTTGCCCTGGCCGGCTGATGGGGAGCGCTGGGAGGGCCGGCCGCCCGCGCCGGGTCCTGGCCGTCGCGGCGGCTGCCCGCCCGAACGCTTCGCACGCCGCAAGGCGACCATTGCAGCAACACATATGAGCAAGACGCCCAGGTAGATGACCCCGCCGAGCCACATCAGCGGGGGTATTGAGGGACTGTCGCCCACGTGGTTGGAGGCCACCGACAACACAAACGCCCACGCGCCTCCATACGCCGCGGTTGCCGCCCCTAGCACCGGGCCGGGCCGTACAACTGGCTGACCGGCTTGTGCCTGCGGAGGTGCAGGCAGCCTTGCCGTTGCCACCCCAGCGGGGATGTCGGCGATTACCGCGGCCAGCTCCGCGTAGGTCCGCGACGCGAACGTTCGGCCCACCCGCAAGTCGAATTCATCCTTAGTCAGCATGCCCTGCACGAATGCGGCCTTAAGGGTACGGATCACCTGCTCGCGGTCAGCATGCGATGCCCGCAGGTGACCGCGGCCGCCCGCCCCTGCTGCTAGGTCGTCACCCGGCCTTGCCATCACCGGCACCTCCCCGCGTGCAGAAAGCACCATCAGCCTATCGCGGCAGAGCGATCCATTACGAGCCCGCGCCACGGCTGCTGGCCGATTCGTGCAGGTCAGCGCCCTAGTGGTGGTGTCAGACTGCGTCCTTCAGTCGGGCGAAGGCGGCGGCGCGGTTGTTGTCATCGACGTTGCTGTGATCTTCGTCGGGGATCTTCGTCGCGCAGAAGGTGCGTGTCGGCGGTTGGGGGATCCGCTCGGCCAGCCGCATCGCGTGGCTGACGGGAAGGACGTCTTTCAAGCCGTGCCACCCTCTGGCCGGCGCCCCGAACGTCGGCGAGGTCGAACTGCCACGGGTGTGGCCCTGCACCGGTTTGCTATGGTTCGCGCCGCAGGCTCATCAGCTGGCAGTAGCCGTCATCAAGGACCGGAGCGCGTTAAGGGCCAGCGAGGCCGCTGCAGACAGCGAGTATTCGCGTCCGGCGGGTACCGTGGCGCTCGCCGTGGCGCCTGGTGTCACGATGCGGTCCTCGAGGTTTCCGAGCCGGGCGCGTATCTCCCAGGGGCGGTGGCCCTGACCACTCTGCCGGCGGAGTTGGTCCGCGGCGGCGAGCAATTCCATGGCCAAGTCGGCGTCCTCGCGGCCCACAGCCCCGATCACGACCGCCGCGGCCTCGAGGGCGTGCGCGGTGCAGCCGATGTTGCCGTACGCCGCGAAGGCCTCGACCGCGTCGGTGAGGAAGGCTGCGGCGTCGCCGAGTTCGCCCAGTTCGAACGCGATGATGCCGCGCCCCTCTGCGGCGTGGGCGACACCCATGGGGTGTCCCACCCGCTGCAGCAGGCCACCCGCCTCAGCGGCCATCTCCTTCGCGGCAGCGAGGTCGGCGTTACACAGCGACGCCACCCAGAGCGAGTACCCGAGTCCCATCTCGTCTTCCTCGCCGCGGAAGATGGCGATCACCCCGGTGATGAGACGGTCGGCCTCTGCCAGTTGGCCCGCCCCCCAGGCCGAGATCGCGTGGAGGTACTGCGCCCAAGCGGCAAGCCGCGACAGCCGTGCCGCCTGGAAATGCCCGGCCGCGCTGGCGCCCGCCTCGAGCCCCGCCGACCAGTCGCATTGCTCGAAGGCCAGGTTGGCAACGGCTGACCAGGCGTGGCCCGCCGCCGCGTCGTCCAGCTGTCCCGCCT
>JASHSZ010000355.1 GCA_030040815.1 Streptosporangiaceae bacterium | reverse complement strand
GCTGGGCGTGACCTTGCTCCGGTCCGGCAGCACGCTGCGGGCCGCGGCCGCCGACGAGGTACCGGCCGAGGCGGTGCCCGCCAGCACGGGCGTGCTCGCGAGGATCGGCGCGGTCCCGCTGACGGCGGACGGGAAGCCGCCACCCGGCCCGCACGTCCGGGTCGCCACGCCGCCGGGCGAGCACCCGCTCCTGGAGTTCAGCCACCCGGCCGTCGCAATCGCGGGCGCGGCGTGCTGGCTCATGTTCACCCTTGTGCACTACCGGCCGTTCGCGTGGATCTCGTTCGCGATCCTGGTGGCGGCGCTGCTCCTCGGCGTCGGCTGGTTCCTGCGCAACCGCGAGGCGGCACACCAGCGACTGACCGGCTCCTGGCGGTTCCCGCCGCGGCTACTGGCGCTCCATGGCACTGCCGCCGGCCTGGCGATCACGCTCACCGTGGTGACCGCGCTGGTGGCAAGCCACGGCTAACACAGTCCTGGGGGCAAAGGTGGAGGAGTTCAGCACGCCGGTCGTGACCGATGATGATCACGTCCGCGGTCCCGCCGACGCGCCGGTGACCGTGCTGGAGTACGGAGACTACGAGTGCCCGTACTGCCGCGGCGCGTTCCGGGACGTGCACGAGATGCTCGACGAGTACCCAGGCAAGATCCGCTTTGTGTTCCGCAACTTCCCCATCAAGCAGGTGCACCCGCACGCCGAGCAGGCGGCCGAGGCCGCCGAGGCGGCGGCCGCCCAGGGCAAGTTCTGGGAGATGTACGAGCTGCTGCTGCAACCGTACGCGCACCTGGACACCGACTCGCTGGTGAGCTACGCCCAGCTGATCGGGCTGGACATTCCTCGGTTCCGGGAGGACATCGCCGACCGGCGCTACGCCCGCAAGATCGACGCTGACGTGCAGGAAGGCCTGCGGAACGGGGTCAATCAGACCCCGAAGTTCTATGTGAACGGCCGGCGCGTCGATGGCAAGGTGCCACTGGAGCACCTCGAGGAGCTGGTCCGGACCGCCGTCGCCGCCAGCAGCTAGTTCTCGGCCGTGCCGAGGTACCTGGCGCTGCTGCGCGGAATCAATGTCGGCGGCCGCAGCACGGTCGCGATGGCAGACCTCCGACTGATCGCGACCGACCTCGGATATACCGACGTCGCCACCTACATCCAGAGCGGCAACCTGCTCTTGCGCAGCGATGACAACTACGCAGCCGGGCACGCGCGGGCCCTGGAGCGGACCGTCGCCGAACGCCGGAGCGTCCGGCCGGCCATCGTGGTGCTCTCGGCCGCCGAGCTCGCCCGGACACCCCCGATGGCTTCGGCCGCAGCGAGCTGACGGCTCGGCTGCTATCCGGATCCTCGGGTGCGGCCGTCGTCGGCACGGCCCGGAACTGGGCTACCGTCACCAGGCTGATGGCGATGCTGGCCGATGCGGGATGATGGGGCGGTGAGCCCCATATCTCGCGGCTTTCACGGCCGCCACCGCGAGTCGCCGGCCGAGGCCGTCAGGGTTCCGCCGGGGCAGTACGTGACCAGCGACTTCCCGGTCCTCTCGGCCGGCCCCACGCCGCATACGCCGCTGCCGGACTGGACCTTCTCGGTCCGGCAGCCTGACGGGGCCAGCCAGACCTGGACCTGGCCGGAGCTCATGGCGCTGCCGTCCGAGCCCGTCACGGCCGACATTCACTGCGTGACCCGCTGGTCGAAGCTGGATACCTTGTGGCGGGGTGTCGCGATCGATACCTTGCTCTCGCAGATAGCGGAGAATGCCAGGTTTGTTCTTGCGTTCTGCGACGGCGGCTACACCACGAACCTGCCGGTGGCCGATGTGACCGGCAACCAGGCGTGGCTGGCGTTCGAGTACGACGGCCACCCGCTCGCGGCCGAGCACGGCGGCCCGGCCCGGCTGCTGGTTCCGCACCTGTACTTCTGGAAGAGCGCCAAGTGGGTGCGCGGCCTGGAGCTGCGCACCGAGGACCAGCCCGGCTTCTGGGAGCGGTACGGCTATCACAACTATGGGGACCCGTGGCGGGAACAGCGGTACGCGGGCGACTGACCTGGCAGACGGCGACGGTCGACGAGGTCACCGCCGAGACCGCGTCGGTGCGAACCATCACGCTCGGGCTGCCCGACTGGGCGGGCCACATGGCAGGCCAGCACCTGGACGTGCGGCTCACTGCCGAGGACGGCTATCGCGCGGAGCGGTCGTACTCGATCGCCTCCGCGCCCGGTGAGCCGGTAGCGATCACGGTGGAGCGGCTCGACGACGGCGAGGTGTCGCCGTATCTCACCGAGGAGCTGCGGCCCGGCGATGAGATCGAGATCCGCGGCCCGATCGGCGGCTACTTCGTCTGGCCCGGCGATGACCCCGATGCCGAGCTGCTGCTGGTGGCGGGCGGCTCAGGCGTGGTGCCGTTCCGGTCGATACTGCGGCACCGGCAGAACGTGGGCAGCGGCGTCCCGGTCCGCCTGCTCTACTCGGCGCGGTCGCAGCCAGACGTGATCTACCGTGCCGAGCTCGACTCCGCCCCGGCCGGCGTGCAGATCGTCTACACGCTGACCAGGCAGCAGCCGCATGGCTGGACCGGCCACACGGGCCGGGTCGGCCCTGCACTGCTAGCCGAGGTGGCCTGGCCTGCAGGCGAGGAACCGCTGGCGTACGTGTGCGGGCCGACGCCCTTCGTCGAGGCGGTCGCCAGCGACCTGGTCGATCTCAACTACCCGGCGCAGCGGATCAAGACGGAACGATACGGAGGAGTGGGGGTGAGCTGATGGAGCAGTCCGGCAGCCCGGCCGCCGCCGCTGACTGGGAACTCGACGGCAATGCCATCGGGGGCCTGCTGCACGACGTCTTCGGCACCGAGATGACCACCGCCGTCGCGACGTGTGCTACCTGCGGCGCGACCGGGGCCATGGCGGAGGCGGTCGTCTACCTGCACGCGCCCGGCACCGTCGTGCGATGCCGCACCTGCCTCGCGGTGCTCATGGTGGTGGTGCAACGCGGCGAGCGGAACTGCGTCAGCCTGGGGGGACTGGCGGCGCTGGTGCCGAGCTGACGCTGCCCGCCGGGCGTGTCGACCTGCGGATCCACCGAGGCGAGCGCCCCGATGCCGATCTCCGGCCGGCGGTGGTTTGATTGATCAAAGCACGTCACGTGCGTCGACTGCACGTGAGCGCAGGAGGGTTCGAGCACCTGCAATCGCGGCCACCGACGAGACTTGCCGGGGCCGACTATCCGCTGGGGTCTGCCCATGCACTCTGGCCGCGCGCTGGACATCGCCACACTGGTGACGTGGCTGGTCACTGAGTCACTCGGCGCGTTCATGGTGCGCAGCTGGATCGCCAGCGGTGGAGCGCGCGCAGCCCGGCAGCGGCCAGCAGGGCCCGATGTGATGTCGCTGCCGGTGCTGGTGGCGCACGCCGGCCTGAACGCCGCGGGCCTGCTGTGCTGGATCGTCTTCGTGGCGTCCGGCGCGAAACCGGCCGGCTGGCTCGCGCTCGTGCTGATGGTGCCGGCGATCGGCCTCGGCATCTCCACGGTAGCCATCTGGACGCCGTATCCGGCGCCGCGCCGTCGCGACCGGAGCGCGGGCGGCGCACCGGAGGCACCCCCCGCTTCGGGTTCCCGTCATCCGGCACCCGGTGTGCTGCCTGACCATGTGGTCAAGCGCGCGCTGGAGGACGATCAGCTGAGCCAGGAACTGGTGGATCAGCTGCTCGAGCGCAACCTGGTGGAGCCGCCCGTCCGCACGGTCGACTTGAGCATGCGCGCGCTCATCCCGGCCGGCCACGGCGTCCTCGCGATCGCCACGTTCGTGCTGGCGGTGCTCTCAGTCGTGGCGACAGCGTGACGCCAGCCGCCAGATGCGGGTCAGCCCGCCAGCGGAATGACGTCCTCGGCGAGGCGCGCGGCCTGCGGGCCAGGGTCGAACAGCGTCGTGAAGAGGACCAGCCCGGCGCCGGCCGCCGCGGTCCGCGCGACCGCCTCGGCGCACTCGGCCGGCGTGCCCGCTACCGCCGCCGCCTCGATATCTGGAACGGGCCGACCGTACATGTGCGCGATCGCGGCGCGCATCCGGTCGCGGGCGCGAGTCGCTTTGTCGTCGACGCCGATGTAGAGGCGCTTGGCGATCGGAAAGTTGGCGGGATCGCGACCGGCCTCGGCGAGGGCCGTGCGGACGAGACGGACCTGCTCGGCGAAGCGGTCGATCGGCGCGCCCCCCGAGCCGAAGAAGCCGTCGCCGAGCCGCGCGGCTCGTCGCAGCGCGCTCGGCGCGCCGGCGCCGATCCAGACCGGCGGGTACGGCTTCTGCGCCGGCTTGGGCTCCATCGCCGCGTCAGTCAGCTGCCAGAACTCGCCGTCGAAGGACACCCGCTGCTCCGTCCAGAGCGCCTTCATCACCGCCAGGCCCTCCGTGAACCTGGCGACGTAGCGGTCGGCGCCGACGCCGAACGCGGCGAACGGGCGCTGCCTGCCGCCGGTGCCGACGCCGACGTCCACGCGGCCGCCGCTGAGCTGGTCGAGCGTCGCCAGGCTGCGGGCCAGGTGCACCGGGCTGTGCAGCGTTGACACGAAGACCGCGCAGCCCAGACGCAGGCGCTGGGTGCACGCAGCGGCGTAGGTCATGGTCTCGATGGGCGACAGCTGGGGCGTGCTGCTCAGCACCGACTCGTGCGCCCACGCGCTGTCGTAGGGCAGCTGCTCCGCTGCCGCGAAGAAATTCCGGAACGCAACCGGATCGAATTCGCCGTCGGCGTAAACCTGCGGAATCGAGATCGCGAAGCGCATGCCGGCATGCTAGCCGGGCCGCCGGTCCAGCGGGTCATCCGTGCGCGCCGCCGGAGCCTGGGCGCTGGTCAGCCTGAGCGCCAGAGCCGGGCAGTCCGTGACCGTTCGCCGAGCCCGGCGCAGCAGGCTGGCGGGCACCGCCTGGTCGGCCAGCAGCGGATACCCCCAGCGATCCAGGGCGATGAGCTCGGGCAGCAACTCGGCGCACAGGCCGAAACCGGTGCAGGCGGTCGGATCAACTTGCAGCCGCGTCATCGTGACACCGGATCGGCCCGGCCGACGCAGCGGCGGGCGCACGAGCCCGCTGGGGGACGGCGGC
>JASHSZ010000354.1 GCA_030040815.1 Streptosporangiaceae bacterium | reverse complement strand
GCGGACGGATACCTCCAGCTCGTCGGCCAGCTGCTGCGCCGTCATCCGCCCGCGGGTTTGCAGCAGCAGGAGCAGGGACAGCAGGCGGCTCGCGCGCATGCGCCAAGTATCGCCAGATGCGCTGACAGCCGGTGATCGACGCCACGTCGGCGGCGCTTCGGTGCACGCTCCCCGACAAACGGGAAGAAGTCGCAGCGACGTGACCGGGACCGCGAGGGCGCGGGCTCACGCGCGCTGCTAATCCTCGCGCTCTGATCCGCGGTACAGCTGGAGCGCTTCGGTCAGCCGTCGAACCGACTGCTCGTTGAACGGCACGCACTGGAACACGATGTGCGGCACGCCGAGATTTGCGTAACCCCTCATGGCTGCCGCGATCTCCCGCGGCGTGCCGGTCAGCAGATTCTCGAAGCCTGCTGGCCTGTCCGGCCGCAGGTCAGGAAACCACAGGCCGATGAGCGCGGTGACGCCGAGCGTCGCCACGTCGCGGCCGGCCTGACGGCACGCAGCCGCGATCTTGGCGAGCGGCTCCGCCATCGTCTCGGGCTCGCCCAGGTAGCCGGTGTTCCACATATCGGCGTACCGCGCGGCCAGCCCGAGCATGCGCGGACCTTCGCCGCCCACGAGCAGCGGCGGTCCCGCCAAACGCGGACCGCGCGGCGCGATCTCGCAATCTCGTGCCTGGTAGTACCGCCCGGCGAAGTCGGTATGCCCGTCACGCAGCAGCGGCGAGAGCACCCGCAGCGCTTCTTCGAGGCGGTCCACGCGGTGATCGAATGGCAACCCGAAGGCTTGGTACTCGGGTTCGTTCCAGCCCGCGCCGATGCCCAGGATCAGGCGCCCTTGGCTCACCTCATCGAGGGTCGTCGCCATCTTCGCCAGGATCGCCGGATTGCGCATCGAGTTGCACAGAACCAGCGGGCCCAGGTCTACCCGCCGTGTCGCCTCGGCCAGCGCGGACAGCACCGTCCAGCATTCCCATATCCCCCTGGTCTCGTCGGCATCGCGGTACAGGAGATGGTCAGCCAGCCAGATGCTGTCGAAGCCGTCCGCCTCCGCCTGGGCGGCGACGGCGCGGATCGTCTCGTAACGGCGCGGGGTGTTCGCGGGGCGCTCGTTGGCCGTGTAGACCAGCAGCCCGACCTTCACGCCTCCGCCTCGGTCCGGCTCAGTTCCATGATCCAGTTCGTTTCCCAGGTCGTCCCGTCGTCGGGGGATAGCGCCTGGGCCCAGCGGACCGAATCCGGCGTGATGTCCGACCACGTGTACCGGCATACGACCGGAACGCCGTTGTGGGTGTCGGGCCCGAGGAATGTGCCCACACCATCGGCGAACCGTCCAACCACCGGCGGCTCGATGCGCGCGAAACGGCTGTCGATCCAGTACAGCGACCAGGTGTCCGCGTCCTTGTCGTAGAGCCGGACCGTCATGCCGTGAAAACCCCGTGATGGGAAATAGCCCTCATCCATGTTCGCGGCACCGCCGAGCACCGGCCAGCACCGCATCGTGGACTCGAACGTGATCCACTCGTCACACCCGGTTAGCCGTTCGGTCAGGTAGCGGTGCGCGATCCGCCAGCTTCCGTGCAGGAAGTCGAAGTCCTGGGCGCTCACCGGCCCGGCCCCGTCGCAGTCGAATCCGTCAGGCACCCGTCCGGATCGGGCAGGCTGGTCACGAGCTCCTCGATGCGCGTCATGGCGGCGACGTTAGGGCTCCTCCACTGACAACTACTGTCAGTGGAAATATGCGGGTTTGCGCTGGCCGCCTGATCTTTTGGTGCGCCGGGCGCGCGGTTGCTCGCGGTTGCGCCTGTCGTAAGCTTCGCTTGCTCGACCAGTAACGGCGCGGCGTCAGCTCGCTCGCGGAAAGGACGTAGGCGCGCCGGCTCTGCGCGCGCGGAAGCCACGGCCCGGAGCAGGTGCAGGCAGATCCGGCGCTTCGGGGAGGACATGATGGCAGGACCAGTCCTGGTCGTCGGGCTGGGAGGCTCGCTGCGAGCGGAGTCGACAAGCCATACGGCCCTCGGGGTCGCCCTCGATGGCGCGGCCTCCAGCGGCGCGGAAACCGAGCTGATCTGGGTGCGTGACCTGGACCTGCCCCTATATAGCGCAGAGCATGCGCCGCCCTCGGCTGCGCTGCGCCTCGCCGACGCGGTGTACGACTGTGACGCGCTGATCTGGTCTACCCCGACCTACCACGGATCGGTGAGCGGGTCATTCAAGAATGCTCTGGACTGGCTGATCCTGCTGGCTGAGCGCGACCCGCCGTACCTGTCTAACAAGCCGATCGGGCTGATTACGACCGCCGGCGGGGTGCAGGGCCTGCAGGCGGTCAACACCATGGAATTCATCGCCCGGTCGCTGCGCGGCTGGAGTGTCCCGCTGGTGATGCCGGTGGCCCAGTCGTGGCAGTCATTTGACCCTGACGGGCACCTGAAGGACGAGGCGGTCGCCGCCCAGTTGCGCAAGCTCGGCGCTGAGGTTGTACGGGCTGCGCATCAGTTCAGGACAAAGGGAACGTGCGACTACGCGGAGGACGCCCCGATGCAGCCCGCAGCCCGATCGTCTGGGCCGCATGATTAGTTCCCGCGGCGAACCTGCTGGGTGGCGTGGCGCTGACCAGCGGTGAGACGTTTCCGTCCCATCCCGGTGCCGAGGCAGAACCGCGGAGCTGGCCAGCGAATCTAACTCGTTCATGGCGCGGACACAGGAGGGCCAGCCTTGAGGCGTAAGTAGGCAGGCGCCTACTATCAATCTGTGACTGTGGCCGTGCCCGTTCCGCGCTGGAGCCGCCTGGCTGCCATCCCGGCGCCGCGCCGCCTTCCCGCAGCCATGGCCATCGTCGCCAGCGTCGGCGTGCTCGCCACGTCGCTGCGCGCACTGCCCGCCGTCGTCCTCTTCCCGCTCGCAGCAGCATGGCTTGCCGCGTTCGCGACCGGCGCGCTGGCGCCCAGGAACGGCACGCTGATCCTCACCGCGCTGGCTGCCGTGACTAAGATCGCGACAATCGTCGTGATCGTCTGGGCGATCACCCGCCCGCACTCGCCTGTCGGCCCGCACACCGCGCTGGACTGGGTTCCGCTCGGCCTGCTCAACGCCGGCACGGGTCTGTGGCTGCTCGCGGTGCTCCGCCACCGCGCCCGATGACGAACGCGCCTGGCCAGCGGATGCTCAGTCAGGGCGTCGCCCACCGACGGCCGCGGCGACCGGCCTCCGAGCGGCGGCGCCAGATCCTTGCCGCCGCTCGCACCCTGTTCGCCGAGCGCGGCTTCCATGCCACCACTACCCGCGACCTGGCCGCCGCAGCCGATGTTAACGACGCCCTGATTTACCGCTATTTCGCCGACAAACAGGCGATCCTGGCCGCGCTGATAGATGAGGCCATCGCGGTGTTCCAGCAGCTGCCCGAACCGCCGGACCAGGCCCCGATGCCACTGGACCAACTCCTCGAGCTGATCGGGACCGCGTTCGTGCAGACCGCGCGGGCCAACCTGGACCTCGTCACCATTCTGATCGGCGAACGGCACGCGCTGCCTAGTGACACCAGGTTCGTCGAGTTCGTCGACGCCGCCGCCACCCGGCTGGGCCGCCTGATCGACGTCGCGGCGGGCGCGAAGGCCGAGGGACAGGGTTACCTGACCGCGCGCGCGTACTTCGGCGCGCTGATCGCATTCGTGCTGCTGCAGGATCAGCTCGGCCTGACTGCGATCCGGCCCGTCGATGCCGGCGAATTCATCCGCCAGCTGGCTCACCTGATTGCGCGGGAACCGGCCTAGCGAGCGCCCTGAATGCACGCTGGGCTGCGAGAACTAGGTCGGCACCTCGACTGTGCGGTCAGTATCTATTGCCGCGGGCGCCTGCGCATTGGCGATACCGGAGCGGCGCGACGACGGCTCCTGGCCGGCCTCGACGGGATACCCGGCTAAGGTGATAGCCGCAGTGACCTCACCCGTTATCAGCAGGAGGTGCGTGATGACAACTCCGCCGGACTTCGGGGGCACCGAGATCGAAGAAGGCAGGCAGGAGGAGTTCGGCATCGCGCCGGAAGAGCATCAGCCTGGCCCGGATGAGTTCACGACGGCGCTTCTCGACGACAACGAGGCCCACGCCCCAGGCGGGATCTGCGCGCGCTGCGGGCGCGAGATCGAGCCAGGCGACGATGTGCGGCGTCGGGCGGACGGCAAGTGGATACACGAGGTCTGCCCCACTCCGACGCAGTGACTGGTCAGCTTGTAAGGCACGACGCGGACTCGCGGGCAATGGGACTCATACAGGCAGCTTGCCGATCACTGCGTGGCGCGTCGACCGGATGAGTCCGCCGGTCGCTCGATAAAGGCTCAGTCCTCGATACTGGCGCGGGGGAGCGTACCGGTCCGGCGTGCCGTCCCACTGCGACGCGAAGTTGATCTGGGCAGCACGCCGACCCGGCCCCGCGCGGTGCCTGACACGCTAGGTGAGGGGCCGGGTCGGCAATCAGTGCGGGCTAGGTCGGTCGGATGAGCATGTTGCCGCGGTGCTGCGGGCCGCGTGGCCCGTAGTCGATGTCGGCCCCGTTGTTGCCGCTGTTGATCACTGGGACGGGAGCGTCGAACGGATCCATGACGGACTCGATGAAGATCAGCTGGTCGTTCGGCGCGCTCAGGGCCTCATCCAGGTCTGCGACGGTCTTGACGACGAACGATCGGGCCGCGCTGCCCCGCTGGAACACCTTGGGCAGGTCCGCGTAGGACCAGTTCGCGACGTCGTTGAAGCGCGAGGTCTTGCCGAGCCAGCAGCGCTCTATGGTGTAGCCGCCGTTGTTGATCAGGAAGATCACCGGCTTATAGTCGTGCCGTAGCATGGTCGACACTTCCTGCGCCGTGAGCTGGAATGAGCCGTCGCCGACGAACAGCAGTTGACGCCGGCCGGGCGCCGCTGCGAGGGTGCCGAGCAGCGACGGGACGGTATAGCCGATCGAGCCCCAGATTGGTTGCGACACGAAGGTGCAGTTCGGCGGGAGCTGCAGCCCGAAGGACGCGTATGACGTGCCGTCTTCGGCGATGAGCACGTCCCCAGACCGGATGTAGCCCTGGATGGCCCGCCAGTAGGCGGCCTGGGTCAGCTTGGCCGAGCCGTCGGCATGCCCGTTACCCATCATCGCGGCGGCTGCCGCCGCGAACCGTTTCGTGCCGCGATTGGTGACCTGCGGCACCGTGTCGATGACGCCGCGCAGGACTTCCTTCAGCGTGACCGCCTGGTAGTTGTCCTCACCGACGTCCACTGAGTGCCCGCGAAGGTTGATCGTGCTGGCAGGCAGCGAAGCCGTGAAGTCGCCCGAGGTCAGGTCGATCAGCCGGTAGCCGATGGACAGCAGGCAGTCGCTTTGCTCGATGGCGTCTTGGACGCCTGGCTGGCTTGCCTTGCCGTTGTAGAGGCCGATGTACTGGTGAAACGTCTCGTCGATGACTGCCTTGGCGGTACTGATCACTGCCACGGGCGCCTGGATCTTCTCGGCTAGCCCCATGACCTCAGCAGCGGTGCCGAACCGGTCGACATCCGAATCCACGAGGATCGCCGGTGACGTCGCCCGCGCTAGGCGGCCCACGATCGCGGCAGTGCACGACCGCAGGCGCTCCGGGTCGCTCGGCGGCTCAGCCAGCATCAGCGGGGCCGACGGAGCCTCGATGTCGAGGTAGGCGATGTCAGACGGCAGCTCCATGTACACCGGAAGCTTGTCGTGCCAGGCGGTGGTGATCAGCCGGTCGATCTCGGTGACCGCGTTGTGCGGGTTGATCCTGGCTTGCGCGGCCGTCACCCGCGCGAAGGCGTCGATAAAGCGGTCCCAGGTCCCGTCGGCCATCGTGTGGTGCATTCCCCGGCCACGCTCGATGGACTTGAGCGGTATCGATCCGCAGATGCAGATCACCGGGACGTGCTCACTGTAGGAGCCGGCGATCCCGTTGATCGCGCTTAGCGCTCCCACCGCATTGGTGACGATTAGCGCGGAAAGGCCGTTCAGCCGCGCATATCCGTCCGCGGCGTAGGACGCGTTCAGCTCGTTACACGCGCCCATCCACTTCAGCGTGCCGGTGTCTTCCATCTGCTGAAGCAGCTCGAGATTGTAATCACCCGGCACGCCGAACGCGTGCTCGATGCCAGCCTCCCGAAGTCGGCGAAGCAAGAACTCACCGACGCTCATCGTCGATTTTTCTGCTGCTGGCCCCGAGCCGACCCGCGCCCGTTCGGCCGTTACTGTCATTGACAGTCCCCCCTTGGAAGTGAGATGCGCCCGCAGCCAAAAAGCTCTGCATATCTCGCGTCCACCGGGCCGCACTGCAATGTCGATCACGCCACCGAGTGTCGTGCATCTGTCAATCCGACGGATCGCATCGCAAGTAAGAACCGGGACGCAAAACAAGAGGCCGGAAGCAATCCGCGGAATCGCATCTCGTCTGGTGCCGAGACGGCGCGTCGCCAGGCCTGCTGCTGCGAGTTTTACCCTGGGCGCGGAGCCCAAAACGAGCCCAGCGGAGACCGGTCAAGATCGACAACCCAGCCAGCTCGGACAAGATCCGCTATTCAGCCAGCCCACCGGCGCGTGCGCTGTCCTGGACCTCGGAGGCCACGAGCCGGCCCAGGTGCGGACCGGGGCAGGGCTTCATGTCCGAGGTCGTTGCCGTCGTCCTGTCGCTTGTGAGTTGATCGCGACGGATAGGCGCCAGTTGCCAGTCCGAGGCTGAGGCCTGACAGCGCGGATGCCCCCGGTGGCGCACGTGAGCAAGCCCCGCCGGTCAGATCCCGTCACTTGTCGCGCCCGCCATTGAATGTTCATCTTCCCGCCTGAACCGAGCCCAAGTGGTGCCGTGTCAAGGGCTGCGGCGGACGACGGGGGCGCTCGGTCAATGTGTCTCCGCGGCAAAGGATGCCCGTGTGTTCGGTGCGGCGGCAGCAACGCGTTCGTCATATCCGGCTGAGCAGACAGGGAGCGGAAGCACATGCGAGGACTCAGACGTGCCGTGGCCGCAGGAGTGGCCACGGCGGGCATCACGACAGGCTTTCTCATCGCCGCGGTTCCGGGGGCATCCGCGGCGAGTGCGTTCATCAGCAGTTTCGCGACAGTGAACGTGGGGCCGTCGACCATTCCTGCTAACGGCGACCTCAACCCGTACGGGGTTGCTGTCGTGCCGCGCACCGAAGGCCTCCTCCAGAGTGGCGATGTGCTCGTGAGCAACTTCAACAACAGCGCCAATCACCAGGGTCAGGGCTCGACGATCGTTCAAGTGTCCCCTGACGGG
>JASHSZ010000353.1 GCA_030040815.1 Streptosporangiaceae bacterium | reverse complement strand
AAGATGCCGGTGCCTGGCGGAGACTACCTGCGGTTCATGACGGCAGGCGCGGTAGTGATGACCACGTTCAACGCCTGCCTGACCGGTGGTGTGGAGCTGCTGTTCGACCGTGAGTCCGGCTTCCTGGTCCGGATGCTCGCCGCACCTGCCAGCCGCATGTCACTGGTCACCAGCCGGTTCCTCTACCTGACCGTGCTGACCGGCGCACAGGGCCTGATCATCCTGGTAGCGGCGTGGCTCATGGGCGTGCGCTACGCGTCCGGCATCGGCGGAATTGCGGCGGGCCTGGCGATCGGGGCGCTGTTCGGAGCGGGCATCACCGCGCTGTCAGTGGCGCTCGCGTTCTCGCTGCGCAGCCACTCTCAGTTCTTCCCGATCACCGGCTTCGCCAGCCTGCCGCTGACGTTCGCGAGCACCGCGCTGGTGCCGCTAGCACTGATGCCCGTCTGGATGCGGGTGGTCGCCAGGCTGAATCCGATGACATACGCGATCAACGAACTGCGCGAGCTGATCATGACCGGCTGGCAGGTAGCGCCGCTAGCCGGCACGATCGGCGCTCTGCTGGCGTTCGACGTCTGCTGCGTGGCCGCCGCCACCGCCGCCATCCGCCGCGGGATGCGGTAACCCTGGACTGGCGAGCCCAGGCAGCGAGCTGGTTTCCGGCCGCCACCTGGTAGGCAACCCGCGTGCCTCAAAGACCAGCACTCCCTATAGTGCTGCTCGTGCGGCTCGTGATCGCTCGGTGCAGCGTGGACTACGCGGGACGACTCGCAGCGCATCTACCGCTCGCAACCCGGCTGATCATGATCAAAGCTGACGGCAGCGTCGCGATTCACAGCGACTCGGGTTCCTACAAGCCGCTGAACTGGATGTCGCCGCCGTGCAGGCTGACTGAAGAGCCGGGTCGCTGGGTTGTCACCGGCAAGTCCGGCGAGACGCTGACGATCGGGATCGCGGAGGTCCTCAGTGACTCGTCGGTCGACCTCGGCTCCGACCCCGGCCTGGTCAAGGACGGTGTCGAGTCGCACCTGCAGGAACTGCTCGCAGCGCAGCTCGACGTGCTGGGGGCAGGCTGGCGGCTGGTGCGGCGCGAGTTCCCCACGGCCATCGGGCCGGTCGACCTGATGTGCCGGGACTCGGCCGGCGTCAGTGTCGCGGTGGAGGTCAAGCGACGCGGCGAGATCGACGGCGTGGAACAGCTCACCCGGTACCTGGAGCTGCTCAATCGGGACCCGCTCCTCGCCCCGGTGCGAGGCGTCTTCGCCGCCCAGGAGATCAGGCCACAGGCCAGGGTGCTGGCCGAGGACCGCGGCATCCGCTGCGTGACGCTGGACTACGACTCGATGCGCGGTACCGACGACGGCGTGCTGCGGCTGTTCTGACCCCGTGGAGACCGGAGAGGACGGCGTCGTGGGCACACGAGTCGTAACTATCCGACAAAGCGCGAGTGGTTACTAGAGCGGCGGCGGGTGGCCAGCGCCTGGGCATGCGGAAGCTAGCGGGCATGAACGGCTGGCCGGGTCTTTGCGCCGGCAGGTGACGGCGGGGAATCGACCGGGCCGGTGCCCGGCAGCCAGCGCTTCCCACAAGGCCGGATCCCGGTCACCGGCTGCCTCCGGTCTGGCCGATTCTGCGACAGCGACAGTGTCGCGCGCCGCATCGCCGCCTGTCGACAGGCGCTGTCGTCGCGGCGCCAGCCGCTGGCACGCCACCGGGTTATCCTGGCCGCAGCCGGACGGCCCGAGTATGGCCGACGGGCCTACGAGGAGGGCAGCGGTTCGTGCGAACTGAGCAGACCATCAGGGACGTGGAGGTCGCCGGCGGTGTTCTGCGCGTCGTGTCCTTCGGCGGTGGCAGGCGGCACGTGCTGGCCGTGCACGGCATCACGGGCAGCGCCATGTGCTGGCAGGCCGTTGCGCGTGCGCTTCCGACCGGATGGGCTCTGCACGCCGTCGACCTCCGTGGCCGGGGACACAGCGGCACGCTGCCTGGACCGTTCGGGCTTGATGCGCACGTCGAGGACCTGGGCCGGGCCTGCCGTGCGCTCGGTCTGGACCGCCCGGTCCTGGCCGGGCACTCGCTCGGGGCCTACATCGCGCTGCTGACCGCTGCCACCCACGCCGGCATGTTCGACGGCCTGGTGCTGATCGATGGCGGCCTGCCCATGCCCGTCCCCGACGGAGCTGACCCCGACGCCCTGATGGCGGCGACGCTCGGGCCTGCGCTCGCTCGGCTCTCGCAGACCTACCCGACCCCCGAGGCTTACATCGGCTTCTGGCAGGCCCATCCCGCCCTGACGGACTGGACCAGCGACGTCGAGGACTACGTCCGCTACGACCTCACCGGCGAGCCCGGCGCGCTGCGGTCGCGGGTGAATCCTGAGGCCGTGCGCGCTGACGGCCGCGAACTCCTGACGGCCGGAGCCCGGATCACGGCCGCGCTCGACACGCTGCCCGGCCCGACACCGCTGCTGCGCGCACCAGCGGGCATGTTCGGCGAGCCGCCGGGACTGCTGCCGGAAGAGCTGACCGAGGCGTGGGCAGGCAGGGTAACAGCGCTGCGTGTCCACACGATTCCCGGCACCAATCACTACAGCATCCTGTTCGCGCCGCACGCCACCGCCGAGATCGCCGCTCAGCTCACCAGGCATGCCCCGACGGGCTAGTTCCCCACGCGTTCCCCACCCGCAGCCAGGGCACCCGCTCAGTCCGCAGCCAGCAGGTGGGCGTTGACCTCACGGGCCGAGGCGGCCAGTTCCGGCACCACGACCACATGGACGCCAGCCGCGCGAAGCCGGGTGGCCCCGCCGCCGGGGGCGAGGATCGGCGGCTCCCGCCAAGCGATCACAACCCGTCCTATGCCGCTCGCGATGATCAGATCCGCGCACGGGGTTGGCCGGGAGGCGCGCACCGCGCACGGCTCGAGCGAGCTGTACAGGGTGGCGCCAGGCAGCGCAGCAGCTGCCTGCGGCGGTCTGCCAGCGGACCCGCCCGGCAGGCCGATCCTGGCGAGCGCGACCTCCTCGGCGTGATCGGCCGGGTCGGTCTCGCGGGAGTAGCCGGTCGAAATCACACTGCCGTCCGCCCCGACAAGCAGCGCACCGACCGAGTAGGCCGTCGGCGACGGTGGACAGCGCCGGGACAGCTCGATCGCGACGCGCAGCCAGCCGCGATCGGCCTCGGGGTCGCGAACGTCCATGCCGGCAATGTAGCGCTGGGCCCCAGCTCGGCGGGCAGCGGCGGCCGTTGGCCGACCCGACCCGCGGCGTAGAATCATTCGAAATCGTCGCGGAACGGCGGTGTTAGCCATGACAGCAACGCTCGGGAACAACGTGTTCCTGCGGTCGGCGGAGACCTTCGACTCGCTGAATCCGGCCACGGGCGAGGTCATCGGCACCTACCCGGTGTACAACGAGCAGGACGTCGCGGACGCGGTGCAGCGCGCCCAGGCCGCCGCGCAGTGGTGGGCCGACCTTGACTGGTCCGGCCGGAGCCAGCGGCTGCTCGCCTGGAAGTCCTATCTGACCAGGTACACCGGCCGCCTCGCCGAGCTTGTGCACACCGAGACAGGCAAACCGGTGGCCGACGCTCAGCTGGAGATCCTGCTGGCGATCGTGCACATCGACTGGGCGGCGAAGCACGCCCGCCGGGTGCTCGGCAGGCGCCGGGTCCGCAGCGGCCTGGTAGCGCTGAACCAGGCGGCCACCCTGGAATACCGTCCGTTCGGCGTGGTCGGCGTTATCGGCCCGTGGAACTACCCGGTCTTCACGCCGATGGGATCCATCGCCTACGCCCTCGCCGCCGGCAACGCGGTGGTGTTCAAGCCGAGCGAGCTCACCCCCGCCGTCGGCGCCTGGCTGGTCAGCTCGTTTGCCGAGGTAGTGCCGGAGCAGCCGGTGCTGCAGCTGGTGACCGGGCTGGGCCAGACCGGAGCCCACCTAGCCCGCAGCGGCGTGGGCAAGGTCGCGTTCACCGGCTCGGCCGCGACCGCGAGGAAAGTGATGGCCGCCTGCGCGGAGAACCTGACTCCGCTGGTGGCCGAGTGCGGCGGCAAGGACGCGTTCCTGGTGGGCGCCGACGCCGACCTCGATGCGGCGGCCGACGCCTGCGCGTGGGGCGCGCTGTCCAACGCCGGTCAGACCTGCATCGGGGTGGAGCGGGTCTACGTAGTCCAGGACGTGTACCACACGTTCCTCGAGAAGCTGACCGAGCGGGTCACGAAGGTCAGGCCTGGCGACGACCGCGAGGCCGACTACGGGCCAATGACGCTGCCCGACCAGGCAGAAGTGATCGAGAAGCACATCGCCGATGCCCTGGCCCGCGGCGCCCGGCCGGTCGTCGGCGGAATCGGCAGCATCCGGCGGCCCTACGTCGGCCCGGTCATCCTGGCCGATGTGCCCGAGGAGAGCAAGGCCGTCACCGACGAGACGTTCGGCCCCACCATTACCGTGGCCAAGGTCGCCACCCTGGAGGAGGGGGTGCAGCGAGCCAACGACTCCCGCTACGGGCTGGGCGGCACGGTATTCGCCGGCAACCGGAAGGCCGCGATGGCGGCTGCCAGGGCGCTCAAGAGCGGAATGACCGCGATCAACTCCGTCATCTCGTTCGCCAGCGTTCCGTCGCTGCCGTTCGGCGGATCGGGCGACTCGGGCTTCGGGCGCATCCACGGTGCCGACGGTCTGCGTGAGTTCGCCCGTCCCAAGGCCATCACCCGGCAGCGGATGAAGTCGCCGGTGAACCTGACCTCGTTCGACCGCACCGACGCCGACCTGCGGAAGATCCTTAACCTGGCAACGCTGCTGCATGGGAAGCGCTACAAGTAACCGCCGGCCTGACTTTGCGTTCGCCGAAGACTTTCCCGTGCGGGGACAGAGAAAAGTCTTCGCGATCATGGTTGGGGTCAGGCTGAGCGGCGCCGGGCTAGCGCGACCCCGCGGTAGCGAGCTGTGCCTCTGCCGGATCCACCGGCGCCAGCGGCGCGCGGCCCTGGATGAGGTCGGCTGCCCGCTCGGCGATCGCGATGGTCGGCGCGTTGGTGTTGCCGCGCGGCACCGCCGGCATGACGGACGCGTCGACCACGCGAAGCCGCTCGACCCCGCGGACGCGCAGCTCGGTGTCCACGACGCTGGTTAGCTTGCTCGCCGCGAGCATGGAATCGCCGCCCATCGCGCACGTGCCGACCGGGTGGTAGATCGTCGAGATGTCGCCGCGGATCCACTCGCGCAGTTGCGCGTCACTCTGCACGTCCGGACCCGGCGCCAGCTCGCCGGCGAGCTGCCTGGCCAGCGGCCTGGTCGCGGCGATATCCCTGGCGATGCCGACAGCCCTCACTAGCGGCTCCAGGTCGGCGAGGTCGGACAGGTAGGCGGGGTCGATGGCCGGCTTGTGCCGCGGGTCCGCGCTGCGCAGCCGGATCCGGCCTCGGCTGCCGACGCTGACCAGCGTGATGAGCACCGACAGCGCCCTGGTCGCCGGGTCGGCCAGGCCGCCGTCCAGGTACGGAACCGGCAGCACGTGCCACTGGATGTCTGGTGCCACCAGTGCCGGATCGGTGCGGGTGAAGCCGCCCGCCTCGGCGATGTTGGTGGTCATCGGGCCGCTGTGGGTGAGCTGCCAGCGGGCGAGGTTCCGGCGTCCGGCACGCTCCCACAGGCTGCGGGCCTTGGGTGCACTCCACATCGCCGTGACCACGGGGTGGTCGGACAGGTTGGCGCCAACACCGGGGCTGTCGGCCATCACCGCGATGTTGTGCTCGTGCAGGTGGTCGGCCGGCCCGACACCCGACAGCATGAGCAGCTGCGGGCTGCCTATGGCGCCAGCCGACAGGATGACCTCTGCCTCAGCGCTGACCAGCTCCTCGACGCCCCGGTGCAGGTAGCGCACGCCGGTGGCCCGGCCGGCCTCGATCTCAACGCCTGTCACCAGGGCGTCGGTCACGATCGAGAGGTTGGGCCGGTCCGCGACCGGGTGCAGGTAGGCGTCGGCCGCCGACCAGCGGCTGCCGCCCTTCTGGGTTACCTGGTAGTAGCCGACGCCGTCCTGGTCCGGTCCGTTGAAGTCGTCGTTGCCCGGCAGCCCGTGGTTGCGGGCGGCGGCGATGAAGTCACCCGTCAGCGCGCTCTTGAACTTGAGATCCTGGACGCTGAGCGGACCGGCGTCGCCGTGATACGCCGACGCGCCGCGGGAATTGCCCTCCGCGCGCAGGAAATACGGCACCAGGTCGGTGTAACCCCAGCCCGCGCAGCCGTAGTCGTCCCGCCAGGAGTCATAGTCGTGCCTATTACCGCGAATGTAGATCATCGCGTTGATGGATGACGAACCGCCAATCACCCGGCCGCGCGGCCAGTAGATGGACCGGCCCAGCGCCCGGTCCTGCGGGATCGTCTGGTAGTCCCAGTCGTACGTCGTCTTGAACAGCAGGTTGATGGCGGCGGGAATGTGGATCTCATCGGCGGTATCCGGCGGACCGGCTTCCAGCAGCAGCACCCGCACGCCCGCATTCTCGCTAAGCCGCGCAGCCAGCACGCAGCCCGCGCTACCTGCGCCGACGATGACATAGTCGTACACGGCCCGTCCTCCCGCTGCGCCCGGCAAATCGATCAATACCCTACTAAGCCCGAGCGGTTATCGGGTGAGGTCGGGGCTGCGCGACGTCAAAGTGCTCAATCGCGCGGCGAGCCCGCCTTCGCGAGCCCACCGCGCGCAATAGCGCGCTCCCGGCCCTAGGACCGGGAGCGCGCCCCCCCACCTGTGCGACCCTGGCAGTCCCAGCGGGCCCCCGAGAACCGCCGACCTGCCTGTTGTGGGCCGCGAGCCGCCTAGCGGCTCATTCCGGACCCAGACGGGTCCCATGTCCGAGTGCCAAGCCGAACCGCCCGCCGCCGACTCCCCCCGAGGCCCGCAAGTGCGGGTCCAGGCTCGACTCAGTCACTCTCAGTACACATACGATGCCACATCGTGTTCGACTTTGTGAATACCCGTGAGCCAGATTGCTAATCCTGAGGCGCGCGGGACTTTTGTGGCGAGTCACCGCGACGTTCGCACCGTGCGACTCACGCTGCTAGGTTACCGAGCGTAGACCCGCTGGCTAGGCTCCCGTCTGCCGAGCGTCACCCACCGCCCGCGTTCCGTCGGCGCGATACCGTAATACGCATGCCTCGTGATCGCGACACGCCGGTCGTTTTGTCGAAGATCTACACCCGGACCGGCGACGACGGCACGACCTCGCTCGGAGACATGAGCCGGGCGCGTAAGACCGATCCTCGGCTCGCCGCTTACGCCGACACCGACGAGGCCAATAGCGCCCTCGGCGTCGCGCTCACCCTCGGCCAGCTGCCCGACGACATCCGCCGGACGCTCTTGCGGGTCCAGAACCAGCTATTCGACGTCGGCGCCGACTTGTGCAACCCGGTCACCGAGAGTCCCGCTTATCCCCCGCTGCGCGTCGATGCGTCTTATATCACGGCGCTGGAGCGGTCCTGCGATGAGTTCAACGCAGGCCTGCCAGTGCTGCGGAGCTTCGTGCTGCCCGGCGGCACCCCCGGGGCAGCCCTCCTGCACGTCGCCAGGACCGTGGTTCGGCGCGCCGAACGGTCCGCCTGGGCCGCGCTCGAACTCCACGGCGACACCATGAACCCACTGACGGCGACGTACCTGAACCGGCTCTCCGACCTGCTGTTCATCCTGGCCAGGAAGGCCAACGAGGGAGTCGGCGACGTGCTGTGGAAGCCGGGCGGCGAGCGTTAGCCCCTGCAGGGGGGAACGCGGTCGAGTGGGCTCAGGCCGACTCTGCCGCGCCGTAGATCGCACCCGACCGCGCTCTGGGCCGCATGGTCAGCGAGTTTGGTCGGCAGCGGCCAGCAGGGCTCGGTAATAGCGCACGTCGGGAGGCTCTTCCGGGCCCGGTGGCGTCGGCAGTGCCTGCAGTGTGCGGTCGAGCAGCGCCTGGGTCTCGGTCGCGTTGACGTGCGCGCCGAGCACAGCCTCTCTGGCGAGGATCGACACCCGGTTGCTGGCTACCGAGAGGAAACCGCCAGATACCGCGGCGATCACGTCCGGCTGACCCGGGCTCTCCGGCCGGATCTGCACCAGGCTGCCCTCGTACAGGATGCCGATGACCGGCGCGTGATTGGTGAGCAAGCCGATCTCACCGTCGAGGGTTCTCGCGCTCACCATCTCCGCGTTGCCGGCCCACAGCTCGCCCTCGGGCTGGACCAGCTCCACGTACAGCGTCACGGGGTCACCCCGCACTCCATCGTCGCGCGGGCTGACCCCGCGTGAGTGTTAGCCCCGGCGCGACTCCGTCGCGACGGAATCACCCCGCACTCCATCGTCGCGCGGGCTGACCCCGCGTGAGTGTTAGCCCCGGCGCGA
>JASHSZ010000046.1 GCA_030040815.1 Streptosporangiaceae bacterium | reverse complement strand
AAGGCGATCATCGGGCTGTCGGCCGCCATCATGGACGGGTTCGGCGGTGTCGTGCCGAGCAAACTCAAAGACCTCGACTCGCTGCCGGGCGTGGGCCGGAAGACGGCCAACGTGGTGCTGGGCAACGCGTTCGGCGTGCCGGGCATCACCGTGGACACCCACTTTCAGCGGCTGGCGCGGCGCTTCGGCTGGACGACCCAGACCGACCCGGACAAGATCGAGCGCGATGTCGGCTCGCTGTTCCCGAAATCGGACTGGACCCTGCTGTCACACCACCTGATCTGGCACGGCCGCCGCATGTGCCACGCGCGCCGTCCCGCCTGCGGCGTGTGTCCGCTCGCCGCGCTGTGCCCCTCGTTCGGCATTGGCCCGGTAGACCCGGCGACGGCGCGCAAGCTCGTTAAGCCCGGGCCGTTCTCGTGAGCTGCCTGGACGGTCGGCCCGGCGCGGGCGCGTCGCGCGACGATGCGCCCGGCGAGGTGCCGGGCTGGCTGGCGGCGCTGGCTGTCGCGGCTTCGCGGGCGGCGGTGCCGGAGCGACTGCGGCCGCCGGAGGTGGGCGGCCGTGCTGCGGCGGTGCTCATCCTGTTCGGCACCGGCTCGTCCGGGCCGGACCTGTTGCTGATCGAGCGGGCTGCAGAACTGCGGAGTCACGCCGGACAGCCGGCGTTCCCAGGCGGCGCGATTGACGAGGCCGATGGCGGTCCCGCTGCGGCGGCGCTGCGCGAGGCCGCCGAGGAGACCGGTCTGGATCCGGCCGGGGTGCGCGTCCTCGCTGTGCTGCCCGAGCTGTACATCTGGCGCAGCAATTTCAGGGTTACGCCAGTGCTCGGCTGGTGGCAGTCGCCGGTCCCGGTCGCACCGGGCGACCCGGCTGAGATCGCTGCCGTCATCCGGGTGCCGGTAGCCGACTTGGCCAGCCCAGCGAATCGCGTCATGATCCGGTATCCGGGCGGCCAGGCCGGTCCCGCGTTCCGGGTCGCGGGCCTGGTCGTGTGGGGATTTACCGCCGCCGTGCTCGACCAGATCCTCGCCCTCGGCGGCTGGGAGCGCCCCTGGGACGCCAGCCGGGTGACGACGCTGGAGCCCGCGGAGCAACCGGCCGGCTGGCCGCCGCTCGGCTCCTGACGTCAAGGCCCGGTCAACAGTGGACGTAGCGCTGCCGGTGGCCCGATAGTTTGTTGACGTGCCCGGCGACTTCCTGGACCTGATCCTGCTCGCGGTGATCGCCGCGTTCGCCGTAGCGGGCTACCGGCAGGGCTTCATCATCGGCGTGCTGAGCCTGGTCGGTTTCCTGGGCGGCGTCGTCGCGGGCGCCTACCTCGCGCCGGGCATCGCCCGGGCGCTGGCCAAGAACGCGACGTGGCAGGCGTTCCTGGCGATCCTCGTTGTGTTCGCCATGGCCGTCGTCGGGATGATGATCGCGTCCGGGATCGGGGTCGCGATCCGGTCCCGAGTCAGCGGCCGGCCGGCGACCGTCCTCGACTCGCTGGGCGGCGCCACCGTGAACATTCTCGCGGTGGTCATCGTGGCCTGGCTCATCGGCTCGTTTGTCATCAACTCATCGGCGTTCCCTGTGGTCGCGAGGCAGGTCAACAACTCGGCGGTGCTGCGCACCGTCGACCGCGTTATGCCGCGCGGCGTCCTAGACTTGCCGTTCTTCCCGCAGCTGCGCACCATGCTGTCGAACGGCGTGTACACGCAGGTATTCGGCGCCTTCGGCGCCGAGTCCAGCATCTTGCTTCCGGCCCCAGGACCGTCGGCGGTGTCCTCGCCAGCGCTGACCACGGCCGAGGCGAGCGTCGTCAAGGTCACCGGTGAGGCGACTTCCTGCTCGCAGGCCATTGAGGGGTCGGGCTTCTTCATCTCGCGGCACCACGTGCTCACGAACGCGCACGTCGTCGCTGGCGTCAACCAGGGCTTGCTCGTCACCACCGACGACGGTGCGACATACCACGCTGAGGTGGTGTACTACGATCCCAACCGCGACCTGGCGGTGCTGTACGTGCCGGATCTGACTGCTACGCCGCTTCAGCTGGCCGGCCCGGCGTCCTACGGGACGTCGGCTGCGGTAGCCGGCTACCCGCTGAACGCGAGCGCGCTCCAGGTTGTCGGGGCGGGTATCGGCCGGGCCTTCACCGCGAACGGGCCTGACATCTACGGGACTGGGTCGGTGAACCGCCAGATGTACGCGATCCGCGCGGATATCGAGCCGGGAAACTCCGGCGGGCCGCTGCTGTCGTCCAGCGGCCAGGTCTACGGCGTGGTGTTCGCCAAGTCGACCTACTACTTGGACACCGGCTACGCGCTGACTGCCGCCGAGGTCCAGGGCGACGTGAGCGCCGGCGAGCACGACTACAGCGCGGTATCGACGGACGGCTGCCAAGACGGCTAGGTGGTGCTAAGCCTCTGGCACGCACAGCGTGAGGCTCAGCGTCTGCGCGTGGAGATCGGCGAGGCCGGACGCGTCGATCAGGGCGGCCAGCTCGGTGCTGCGGGCCCGCAGCCCCGCCACGTCAATCCGGTACGGTCCGGCATCGGGGTAGGCAGCCAGTCGCTTCGCGCCGCGAAGCAGCAGGGTCACGGCGCCACGGCCATTGCCGCGGCGGGCGTGTGTCAGTCCGACCGCAAGCTGCGCAAGGCCCTGCCAGAGGTCGCGCTCGGCGTCCGGCGCGGCCTTCCATGCAGCCTCGAGCACGTCGTGGGCGTCGAACGGCCGCCCGGCGTCCAGCAGCCGCTGCGCCGTCTGGAGTGCCTGGGCGGGCGGCTGCGCCTCGTCGGTGGCCAGCGACGGCGTTCCGACTGCGTCCCTAGCCAGCGGCCTGCCCAGCGCGTCCCGTGGCCGGGCGTTCCTGGCCCGGCCGGCCGAGTCCCGGTCGCGCCTGCCGCCCGGATCTCCTCCGGGCGCCACTAGCGCTCCGGCTCGGGGTCTGCCAGCCAGTTGCGCAGCTCAAGGTCGAACCGGTCGGGCGCCTCCTCGTGCGGGAAGTGGCCGACCCCTTCGAGCAGGCGCCAGCGGTACGGTGCCTCGACATAGCTGCCCGAGCCGCGCGCAGCGCTCGGCAGGATGCAGGGGTCCAGCGCGCCGTGCAGGTGGAGAGTCGGCACCTGGATCGGGGCCCGCATCGTCCGGGAGTAGCGGATGCCGTCCGGACGAAGCCGGGACCGCAGGTACCACCGGTGATACTCGAGCGCGGAGTGCGCGACGGCCTTGACGCACATGGCTTCCTCGTAGCGGCGCTCGGTCTCCGGGTCCGGCCAGCCTGGACCAGACCACGCGGTGAGCAGCCGACCCACCCGCTGCGCACCGTCGGCCAGCAGTTGCCGCTCCGGCAGCAACGGCAACTGGAAGCCGAGGGCGTAGCCCATGCTCTTAGCGTGCGCGAAGGGTGTCGTGAGCAGGGCCGGCCGAAGTCGCAGCGGATGCGGCATCGACACGACGGCCAGCCGCCGGACCACTTTCGGGAAGTAGGTCGCCATGGTCCAGGCGATCAGGCCACCCCAGTCGTGCCCGACCACTACCGCGTTCGCCTCGCCGAGCGATCGCACCAGCCCGGCTGCGTCCGATGCCGCGGTCACCAGGTCGTAGCCGCGCGGCGGCTTGTCGCTTGCTCCGTAGCCCCGCAGATCCGGCGCGGCTACCCGGAACCCGGCCTGGCTTAGGGAGCTGAGCTGCTGCCGCCAGGCCCACCAGAACTCAGGGAAGCCGTGCAGCAGCAGCACCAGCGGTCCGTCGCCGCTCTCAGCGACGTGAAATCTCGTGCCATTCGCGCTAACAGACCGGTGCGACCAGGGTCCGGTGAGGTAAATCGACGCCCCGCCGCGGGCCATGGCTACCCGACTCTGGTCGCGGTTCTGGCTGCGGACTTGGCGCGCCGCAGCAGCGACGTGTCATCAGCAAGCGTGCGCCTGGTCCTGCTCATCTTGGTCAGCCTCCGCACGATCAGCAACGCCACGAGCCCGGCGAGGAGGATCAGCAGGACGACTGCCAGAGCCACCCACAGGAACGCCCCCCACAGCCCGCCCGGCGCGCCGATGGCGCTCAGGCCATAAGCAAAGGCGAAGCAGAGCAGCATCAGCAGCAGGCAGAGCGCGAACACGGCGATGGCGAGCAGGGCCGCGCTGATGCCGGCTCTCTTGACGTCGGACTTCAGCTCGAGCTTCGCGAGGTCCAGCTCGTACCTGACCAGCTGCGAGATGTCCCTGGCCGCGACGGAGACGAGATCGCCGATCGACTGGTCGGTGGCGCTGGACGACACGCGGGTGACCGCGGGTCCGGCCATGAGTACCTCCCTCTCTTCACGCTGTCAACTCAAAGTCTCGCTTATGCCCAATGGCAACAGGATCCGGCGTCCGTTATTTAGCATGCGGGAGAATGACCGCGCGCGTTGCGGCCGTCGCGTTGCGATGTATCGCACTACGGCATCCAATGCCACGACGTTTACGAACAGTCCCGCGGCAATTCGCGGGCCGCATACGCGATGCATACGCGCCGCATACGACAAGCAAACGGCGCCCCGTTGGAGGGGCGCCGTCGCAACCGACACGTCTAGCCCGGTTACCAAGCGTGCACCCTTCACTGCCGTGGTAGGCGGACTATGGTCAGCGCCGGGCGGCGCTCCTTCGGCCACTATTCGCCTGCCGCGGCACGCCTCCCGCGGCTGGTCGCGCGTGGGTACCTGGCTGCCGTGTCCGGACCAGCGGTCCTTGCTTCCTTTCTACTGGCCATGGCCGTCTTTGGAAACCCCCTCCCCGTGACGGATTCGTTATCCGAATGGATCAGCATCCTCCCATGCCGGCCGATGCCCAGCTGGGGCTGTAACATACAGTCACCAGCTGTTACGATAAGCTCGTTCTGGTAAGAACCGGTCTCAGGGGCTGAAATCCTGTTCACAACGGCACAACCCGCGATCGGCAGAAACTGCCTCTGTGCCAAGAAAGCTGATGCAGTTCTCCAACACTCTCGACGGATGTGCCCGCGGTCCGGCAGCATAGGGGGTGACTTCGCGATTCGGCTGACTGGCTGGCAACTTGCCCGAATTGCAACTAAGCTTTCCTGAGTAACGGAACCGGCTCTGCCCCCCCGGAGCCGGTCCGTAAGGCGACCCCCGTTCTCCCCCCCGACGGGGGTCGCCGTATTTTTGCAGCTAGTGCCGCGGCATCGCGGCGGTCAGTCGGCGGCAAGAAGGCTGACAGCGGTCCGGTCGGGTGTTTTCGGTGCATCGGCCAGCAGGCAGCGCAGCAGTGCGACAGCGCCGTCCTTAGCTAGCGGGTGGTTGCCGTTGCCGCACTTGGGCGACTGGACGCAGGACGGGCAGCCTGCGGTGCACTCGCAGTCGGCGATGGCGTCAGCCGTCGCGCTCAGCCAGGTGCGGGCCGCCGCGAAGCCGCGCTCGGCGAAGCCAGCGCCGCCGGCCTGACCGTCGTAGACGAACACGGTCAGTCGCCCGGTGGCCGGATGCAAATCGGCGGATACGCCGCCGACATCCCAGCGATCGCACGCGGCTACGAGGGGAAGCAGCCCGATCGCCGCGTGCTCGGCCGCGTGTGCTGCGCCCGGCAGGTCGACGCCGGCCGCCGCCAGCGCAGCCCGCTGCGCGGCGGAGACCGTCCACCAGACCGCCTTCGTGGAGAGCCGTCGTTCCGGCAGGTCTAGCACGTCCTCCCCGATCACCAGACCGGTCTCGGCGCTGCGCCTGGCGTAGGAGACCACCTGCCTCCTCACCTGGACGTCCCCGAAGCACACCACGGCCCGTCTCCACTCTTGCCGGGTCAGCTCCGCGGCTATCTCGATGCTGGTGATCTCGCGGGCGATCGTCGCATAGCCAGGGTCGCCCGCCTCGACGAGCGCGATTCGGTCATCCAGGTCGAGCCTCGTGACCACGTACAGTTCGCCCTGGTGGCTGTAGACGGCGCCGTCATGGGCCAGGAAATGTGCCGAGGGCTCGTCGACCGTGCCCACGAGCCTGCCAGTGCCGCGCTCGACAATCCGCACCGGCCAGTCTCCGGTACCGCGGAGCCCGGTCCGCAGGCTGAGACCCTGGCGGGTGCAGAACCACCGGCCGCCACGCGCGCGCAGCAGACCGTCCGCGGTCATCCGCTCGGCCAGCGGCATCGCACCAGTCGAGCCGAAGCTGTCCAGGTCACGCCGCGTGAGCGGGAGCTCGGCCGCCGCCGCGACCAGGTGGGGAGCCAGCACGTACTCGTTGTCAGGGTCGAGGACGGTCGCCTCAACGGGCGCGCCCAGCAGCGCCGACGGATGATGGACCAGATAGGTGTCCAGCGGGTCATCGCGAGCTATAAGCACCGCCAAGGCTTCCCGGCCGGCCCGTCCGGCGCGGCCCGCCTGCTGCCACAGCGCCGCTCTGGTACCTGGCCAGCCGGCCATCAGGACCGCGTCCAGCCCGGTCACGTTGACGCCGAGTTCGAGGGCGGTCGTCGCAGCGAGGCCGGTGATCTCACCGGAACGAAGCGCCTCCTCAAGCGCGCGCCGTTCCTCCGGCAGGTAGCCAGACCGGTAGGCAGCGACCCGGTCGGCCAGGTCGTCAGCTCCCGCGTCGGCGAGCTGTCGGCGGGCCGACTGCACCACCGCCTCCGCCCCGCGGCGGGAGCGCACGAACGCCAGCGCGGGCACGCCGTCGCGGACCAGCCTGGCCAGCAACTCCGCCGCCTCGGTCGTGGCGGCCCGTCGGAGCGGTGCGCCCGCCTCGCCGCGGCTGCCCAGCAGCGGCGGCTCCCAGAGCGCGAAGGACATGGGCGCGCGCGGTGCGCCATCACTGCGGACGGCCCACACCTCACACCCGGTCAGCAGTTCACCGCACCTGCCGGGCTCGCTGATGGTCGCTGAGGCCAGCACGAACACCGGCTCCCGGGCGCTGTGGTGGTAGGCCACCCGGCGCAGCCTGCGCAGCACGTGGGCCACGTGCGAGCCGAACACGCCGCGATAGGTATGGCACTCATCGACTACCACGTACCGCAGCCGCCTGAAGAAGCCGTTCCACCGCGCGTGCCCGGGCAGCAGCGAGTGGTGCAGCATGTCCGGCGTGGTCAGCAGGTAGTTCGCGTGTGACCGCGCGCGGTTCCGCTCGGTCCACGGAGTGTCGCCGTCGACCACGGCCGCGCGTACCCGATCGAGGCCTAGCGATCGCACCAGCTTGACCTGATCCGCGGCGAGCGCCCTGGTCGGCGCGATGTACAGCGCCGTGCCGCCAGCCAGCACTGCGGACAGCGCCGGCAGCAGGTAGCCGACCGACTTCCCGGAAGCCGTCCCCGTCGAGATGATGACACTCTGCCCCGACGAGGCGACGTCGGCTGCCTCGGCCTGATGCTGCCACGGAGCCGTGATGCCGGCCGCAGCCAGGGCGCTGACGAGCTCGGCCGGCACCCAGGCGGGCCAGCTCGCGGGCTCGCCGGGCTGGCCCGCCAGCCTGGTGAGATACGTGAGCCTGCCCACGCGGGCACCGGCCTGCAGGAGGGCGGCCGCCGCCGGACTGGTGGTGCTCCACCGGGGGGACGCGTACGCAGGGCCAGGGTCGCCGGGCGGCCTTGGCCGCGGCGGCTCGCTGGCTGCGGGCGGCGACGTTCGGGGCATCGGTCTTAGTGTGTCGCATGGCCAGGATGCCAGCGACGACGATCTGGTATAGGAATAACGTCAGGGCGTGCGTGCACGAGCATGGAGTGCGCTGCGACTGCCGGGGTGCCGGACCGGCATGGTCGGCGTATCTGGCGGGTCCTACGGGCCGCGACAACGGCACGCGGGCACAATAGGCCGTGCGGAATCGTGGGCTCGGCTGCGACCTCACCGTTACCCGCCGTAGAGCGCTGGAGGCTTTGTGGACCTGAAGCTGGAGCACCACAGCAAGGACGGCATCGAGATCGTCGACGTCGAGGGCGAGATCGACGTGTACACCGCTCCGCGGCTGCGCGAGCTGCTGATCGAGCTGGTGAACAACCGCTTCTACCAGCTTGTGGTCAATATGGAGAAGGTCGAGTTCCTCGACTCCACCGGACTCGGGGTGCTCGTGGGTGGGCTCAAGCGGGTCCGCGCGCACGACGGCTCGCTCGACCTGGTCTGCACCCAGGAGCGGATCCTGAAGATCTTCCGGATCACTGGCCTGACCAAGGTGTTCGGCATCCATGACACGGTGGACGAAGCCATCGCGGCGCGACGCGCGGAAAAGTAGGCACGCGGCCGGATGAGATGACAACCGTAGAGCTCACCTTCACCGCGCTGCCTGCCCACGTCCGGACGGCCAGGCTCGTAGCGACGGCCGTTGCCCGGCGCAGCGGCGTTGACGAGTCGCTGCTGGACGAGGTCAGGCTCGCCGTTGGCGAGGCGTGCTCACGGGCCGTCGAGGGGCATCAGCTGTACTGTCCGGCCGAGCCGGTCCGGCTCGCGCTGACGGACCGGGCGGGCCGGTTCGAGGTGGAAGTGACCGACGCCTGCGCGAGCGGCGGCCGCGGCCTCGCCGGCATCGGCAGTCGACCGGGTGGCGGCGCCGGCCCGGAAGTGCTCGATGGCGCGGGCCTCCCGGCTGGCCTGGGCCTCGCCGTTATCGAGAGCCTGGCCGATGACGTGCAGATCACCACGACGGCGGCGGGCACGAGCATCCGGATGAGCTGGCCCTCGGTGCGGCCCGGCCCCGCGCGGTGACCGGGTGCGACGAGCCGTCCCCACGCAGCTACCGGCCGTGGCCGGGCGATGAGCATGAGTGGGGTACTATTTCGTTACAAATTAGGTCGTGACTGCGCAAGTAACCGCACCCGGATTACGATCCGTCTACCAGGATGCGTAGACTCCCGGCACATCGCGGGTCTGGCTCCTTGCTTGCCTTCTCCTGCGGCCGCGGCCTGGCCGGGCGTTCGGCCGCGGGGGACTGCGCAGAGCGTATTGGCTCGGTACTAACGTGTAATCCCCTGTCAAGGAGGACGGATGGTGCATTACCTCGCCCTGGGGGGAGGTCAGCCCACGGTATCCGGCGGGAACCTCGCCTGGGTAGCCGTGGTGGCGGTCATTGCGCTGCTTGCACTCGTCGTCGCGGGCGGTCTGGTCCGCGAGGTGCTGGCGGCCAGCC
>JASHSZ010000352.1 GCA_030040815.1 Streptosporangiaceae bacterium | reverse complement strand
GAACTGAGGTCGATCTGGCCGGCATCTACGGTCACAGTCACCTGGCCGGCCAGCGAGCTGAGCCGGACGGCGCCAACGCCGTCGGTGATCCGCACCGCTGTCGCCCGCGGAACTGTGATGTCGTAGCTAATGCTGCAAAGCTCTCCGGCTGCACAGTGGCTACTGAGGCTCAGGGTGCCTGCCGCTAGTCGATGCCTGACCGCTGGCGCAGGACCCTGGAACACGACGTGCTGGGTCACCGAGACTGCCACGACGGTACCGCCGGTGACGCGAACGTCACCTATGTGTGCAGTTACCACCAGAGTGCGCACCTGGCCCTGGACCGAATAGCTGGAGGTGTGATGCTGAGGGGCGGTCCTGGCGGTGCCGTGATAGCCAGCGAGCGCTGACACCGCCGCCACAACCGCCAGCAACGAGCCGAATATCCGGCGCGGCGAAGTGGCAGCGGGCCCGCCGCATCCGTCAGTCACTCTGAATGCGGTCATCGGGTCAAGCCCGCTGGCTGTGGTCGGTGGAGGCCCGAAGGCAAGGAGTTCTGATTCACGGCGCTAGGCGTTATCCACTGGGCACGTCGCCTGCAGGCACCTTACCCGCAATCGGCCGTCGCATTTCCCGCGCATCGGCCCGACGGTCTGGATAACGGAATGCGCGGTAGCCGGTCTGCCCGCCAGCGCCACGATCTCATTGGGAATCCTGACCATGCGCGTGCCTGCTGCCGTGACGGCAGCAGGCCTCGAGTGCCGCGCGGAACCGGGCGACGACTGCTGCCCGCTCCGCCGGTACGCCGTGATGACCTGGCTCACCGTGGCGAGCTAGTCCAGCATTCGCCCACAGAGATCATGCGCGCGAACCCGAACGAGGCCGACTCTGTGGCGCAGCCGACTGGGAGTGGGAGACCGTCAAGCGCCCGCACGCCTGGTGACCGCGCCGCGAGCACGCGCCGCAATCGCTCGTCGGGCTCGACCGCAACAACCCGCTCAGCCCGGTCCTCGAGGGCCTGGGTGAACAGGCCCGTCCCCGCACCGACGTCGACCGCGACGGCGCACCTAACCGGTTCTAGCCAGTCCACTGCGGCGGACGCAGGTCCGGGCCGCACCCGGTCATAGCGCTGGGCGACGCTCCCGCGAGGTCGCGCTCTTTTCCTTGGCACCCACAAACAATGATTATCCGGGCGCAACCGACCTGGCCGGCGGGCTTCACCGGCACGCTCGGCTGTCGGCCAGATCAGGCCGAGCTCGCCCCATAGCGTCGTTCCGGGCAAAAGGGGTGCGCGGGACGTGCGCCGAGTCGACTACAACGCCGTGCGGTACCGGGACTGTGCGCGAGGGTGAGCGCTCCTGCTGGTGCAACAAGTGGCGTGGTCACTGCTCAGGCGGCCTCGCGCACCGGCAACAGGTCGGTTCCGGTCGCGGCGGTGATGACTGGCGAAGCGGTCGGTATATACAGGCAGGCGGATAGGTCGACAGTCAGCTGCCGGATCCACTTCATGCGGTTGGCTGCCTGTTCCGGGTGGTTGCCGAATTCCTCTGCCATGTGACTGCTGCACCCGGCCGAGCCCAGTCGTCGGACGGTACTAGCGAGCGCGTC
This sequence comes from Streptosporangiaceae bacterium, assembly GCA_030040815.1. The sequence goes on along the minus strand of JASHSZ010000352.1, from coordinate 6,235 downwards.
CGCGACTGTTTCGGCCGTCAGCGTGTCAGAAGGCTGCAGGGACGAGGCGAACAGTGCTTCGCAGACGGTTTCGTTCATCTTCCTGGTCACCGCGGCCCTCCCGGATCTGAACATAGGCGACGAATCAGGTGTCGTGCTCTTGTCGAGCAGCGGCAGTTACTAGGGAGTAGATGCGATGACGCACGCTTTCCGTTGCGTGACCTCGGTCACATTCCGCGGCTGGGTCTTCCCTCTGGTCCGCACGAATCCGCAGCGCGTCGCGACCAGTCCCGCTAGTACCTGATCTCCTTACTGGCTGGTGGGGCCGAGGACAGCTCGCTAGCCTGTGCTACGGCGAGTGGCCGACGCAGCTGGGCGATCTGGGCGACGTGCGGCCGCTCGTGCTGTGGCTGCACGGCCTGGCTCACTTGAGACTTGTGTCAACTCCGTCGCCATCGTCGGCTCCCGCGCTGCCACCGGCTACGGCCAGCACGTCGCCATCGAGATGGCCGCAACCTCGCGGAACATGGCACCGCCACGGTTTCAGGCGGCGCCTACAGGACACTTTCCCAACTGGCGCTCGTACCTGTTCAGTGAGGATCGTGCGGCTCCGCGCGTGCTGGTCTGGCATCCGATAGGTGAGGCTTGCTGGGAAAAGTCCCCATGTGATAGCCATACCGTTGTGAACGGCCGAAAACGTGCTGGCCGGACTTCTATCCGACGCTGCCTCGGCTGCGTCGTGGTGGCGTCGATCATGACGCTGTTCGGCTGCTCATCGGGTAGAAGTCAATCGGCACATTCGGCCCTCAGCGCAGGTTGCTCAACACGGGTCGAGGCGGGCCGAAAGCGGCTGGAGCGACCGATAAGTGCCGCCGTCCCTGGCTATCCCACCGCCGTCGTGGGAACGGCCGACGGCCGGTGGGCTTTCGTGTCGATATCGACGGGCAATGGCGGAGCGGTAGCCGTGATGGCGCTGGGTCAAGCATCTCCGCGTCTGGTCCGGCTGGTTGCCTTGCCGGCAGCGCTCGCAAATGCGTTCGGAATGGCGCTAACGCCCAACGGCCAACTCTTGCTGGTGGCGGGATACACCGCAACGGCCGTCCTGAGCGTTCCGGCTCTCGAAACGGGCAGCGGTGGGGCAGTGATGGGCATGCTGGCCGATGCCGGAACAGGCCAGTTCGAGGTCACCGTCTCCGCCGACGGCCAATATGCCTTCGTCACCGACGAGACCAGCGGAGGGTTGAGCGTCTTCAACCTCGCAATTGCGCTGCAGCACGGCTTTTCCGCGCCCGGCGTGGCAGTCGGCATCGTGCCGCTGGCGTACGGGGCCGTCGGGATCGCGATGTCGCCCGACGGACAGCAGTTGTACGCAACCAGCTTCGGGGCTTACGGCCCGCACGGTCAGCTCTGGGTCATCGACGCTGCGCGAGCTGAGCGTGGCGCGACGCGGGCCGCTGTGGTGCGCGACGTGGCCGCCGGCTGCCAGCCTGTACGCGTGGCGGTAGCTCCAGATGGCCGCACCGTATGGGTGACGGCCCTGCAGTCGAACGCTTTGCTGGCATTCTCGACGGCTAGCCTTGAAACCGATCCGGCCAAGGCACTGAAGGCAGTCGTTCGCGTCGGGTCCGAGCCAGTCGGTTTGCTGCTTATCGATAACGGCCGCGTCGCCCTCGTCTGCAACTCGAACCGTGGCCTTGTGTCCGGCACCGGAAGCGCGCAACCACAGACCGTCAGCGTGCTCAGCACGGCCGCCGCCCTCAATCACCGGCCCGCACTCATTGGCGTCGTGCCGACTGGCCTGTTCCCCCGCGACATCACCTTCGACCGCGCCACCGGCCGTGTACTAGTGGCCAACTACAACTCAGGCAGCATCGAGGAGTTCCCAGCGCCCGCAGCACCGTGATCGGATCGGGGGGCGTCGAGTGTTATCCAACGATGCGCAGGCTTCCAAGCACGTTATCCACAGCAGCGGCCGCGGTGCAGCGCCCGCCCGAGTGCTCAGAGCATCGTCGTGGCCGGAGGTGGTCACGGTGGACCTCGATGGCGAGCGGCGGGCGCGGGTGGCGCTGAGCTTCCTGGCGAAGCCGGGCGATCCGGTGCTGGGCGCGGCGCTGCGAGGACGGACGGCAACCGAGTTGCTTGGGTTGGTGACCGGTGCGGATGCCGACGGCGAGGCTTTACTCGCGAGCGAGGCCGAGGATGCGGCTCTGCATTGCGCTGTGCAGCGCTGGCGCGACCGGCTAGGAGAGATGCCCAGCACCGCACGGCTGGCGGCCTGGCACGACAGGGGGTTTCGGCTGATCGTCCCCGGCGATGCCGAGTGGCCGACGCAGCTGGACGATCTGGGCGACTTGCGGCCGCTCGTGCTGTGGCTGCACGGCTCGGCTGACTTGAGACTTACCTGTGTCAACTCGGTCGCCATCGTCGGCTCCCGCGCTGCCACCGGCTACGGCCAGCACGTCGCCATCGAGATGGCCGCCACCCTCGCGGAACATCGCACCGCCACGGTTTCAGGCGGTGCGTACGGCATTGACGCGGGCGCGCACCGGGGCGCGCTGGCGGCGGGCTGCGACACCGTCGCGGTGCTCGCCGGGGGCCTGTCGTTCGGGTATCCGCAGGGCAATAGCGCCCTCTTCGCGACGATTGCCGCGCAGGGCGTGCTGGTCAGCGAGTGCCCACCAGACGCTGGGCCGACGCGCCCCGGGTTCCTCGTGCGGAACCGGATCATCGCGGCGCTGAGCCGCGGCGTCGTTGTCGTCGAGGCAGCGCTGCGCAGCGGCGCCCTCAACTCCGCCAGGCACGCCAGGGAGTTGTGCCGACCGGTCATGGCGGTACCAGGACCGGTCACCTCGGAGTACTCGGCTGGCTGTCACGAGCTGATCCGGGACTACGGCGCGATGCTGGTGACCTGCGCGGCTGACGTCCTCGGACATGTCGGCCTGGCCGGCGACGAAGCCGAACTCACCGGGCCTCGATCAGGCCCGGCCACCGCCAGGGACCTGCTCGACCCAGCCGCGGTCGCAGTGCTGGAGGAGGTACCGGTGCGTGGCGGCCGGGGCCCGGCCAGCATCGCCGTGCGCGCTGGCGTGGACCTTGACACCGCGCTGCGCTGCCTGGGCGTGCTCGCCGTCGGCGGCTTCGTTGAACGCTGCGAGCGCGGCTGGCGTGCTCGCAGCTCACCCAGGTGAGCACGGGCACATAGCGCCTATGCCGCCGCCCTCTGACCGGGCCGCCGACAGGGCCTGGCCGAATTGGCGCGTTACTCCGGCGGTGTTGGCAGCCAGACCGGCGGCCACAGGTTGTGCTCCCCGGCAATCGGGTCGCCGGGCCACTCGTCCATCGCGTCCAGGTTGTCGTTCGCCGGATACTTGGCCGCGGCTGGGCCGTCGGCAAACGCCTGCAGAAGGTTCGTACCGACCTGGGTGGTGAATGCCCAGGTGTACTTGTTCACCCCGTAGATGTAGATCTGGCTCATGGACGCGACGAAGCGCATCGTTCCGCTGTTGAAGACGCCAGCGCCGTTAGGGGTGGTGTAGTAGGCCGCGTCTGAGTAGCTGTTAATGCCGCGGCACGTCAGCGGCGAGTGCGACAGCACCTCGATCGGGCGGTTCACGGGATAATCGGGGTTCACCCGGTCGTACTCGATACCCACGAGGCCGGGGATGCTCGTCCCGAGTTGCACGCCGGTGTTTGCGAACACCCAAGAGTCCGGCGACGCGACGATGAAGTTGGCGTTGGCGGGATTGGACTCATACAGCGTGCCGGTCAGCGAGGATTCCGGATCGGGGTCGGGCGGCTCTCGCCAGTCGCTGGTGACGAGGGCGTTGTTCACGCCGTACATGGGGTCCTGCGTATAGCTGGTCTTGTAGCAGATCACGAGCCGGCTCTGGCCGAGCGCTGTGCTGTCCAGCCGGGTCCGCCGGAACATGGTGTTCGCGCCCATGAAGGCTATGTTCACCCCGGCGTCCCTGGCCGCGGTCACGTTGGCCCGCTCCGGCGGCGACCAGTACTCATCGTGCCCCAGGCAGAACAGCGCGCTGGCGCCCTGGAGCAACTGCGGGTCGGCCGCGATGTCCATATTGGTCGTGTACGCCAGCGGCATGCCAAGCTGCTCGGCGAGCGAGATGAACTTCTGCTCATGCCACGTGAAGTAGTACGCGCCGTTGGAGTCGAACGGCCGGTCCAGGCTGACCGCAAGCGATCGGTCGTCGTAGTCGGCGGTGCCGCCCGGCCCGTTGTACAGGTTGTAGCCCCCGTAGGTGTTGTACGCCTGCCATGTCGCGGTGCTGTTCTTGATCACGGTCTTGCCCGCCGTCGTGGCGGACCGGACGGTGACCGGCGCGTACCGCTGCGGGCCAGTCTCGGAGTCCATCCGGAGCAGGTACGAACCCTCTGGCCAGTCGTCGGTCGAGATGGTGAGGGATGGCTCCCAGCTGGTCGAGACCGTGTTGGTCCCGGCCGACACGGTGGGCTGAGCCTGCTGCCGACCTGTCGTGGTGGGCGAGGTCCACACCAGGCGCGCCAGGTCGCCGCCGTAGTAGCCGATGCGGAACGCCCGGACCACGAACGAGGGCGCAGTGGTCGACGCGTAGAGCGTGATGGGCTCGCCCGGCAGGACGCTGGCTTGTCCCGTGTAGCCAAGCATGTCGTTCGGGTTACCCAGGTTTGAGATGCCCCAGTTTGGGTCGCCCGGCAGCGAGTTCTCGCTCACTACCAGCTTCGGCCGCGGCGCCGCGCGCTTCGCTGCATCGGACACCTTGTTGACGTCGGACCGGTCTGCAGTCAGACCTTTGTCCACTGCGAACGCGGCGGCGGGTATCGCAGTTGCCGTCGCGGCCAGCTCGATAAATCGCCGCCGGGACGGGCCGCGCCGTGAACTCGCTCGCTTATGGCCGTGTGTCATGGTGGTAGCTTCCCATGAAGGGCGCGCAGGGTGGCCGCTAAGTCGGCACCTTGCGTATCTTCTCGACCACCCTTGATGGCCAGATTACTAGATCTTTGTCTCACATTCTCCCCACAGTCGGGAATCTCGGGCATCTTCCGGCCTCAGCCGACGGAGCGAGCCAGCCCCGGACCAGGCCACGCTCCGTGAGATGCCTCTCAATTCTGCCCGATATCGGGCAGGATTCTTGCAATCGGCGGCGCCTGATGGCGATGATGGTTCAGTGAACGTCGTCCAGGCCCCGCAGCATGACGATCTTGTGGAGTACCTGGCGGCTAGCTGTCCGCTGAGCCGTGCTGAGGCGGGCCGCGTGGTCGCGGACGTGCTCGGGTACTTCTCCGAACTGCCAGAGGAGTACGTGCGCCGTCGGCACCGCGAGCTGAAAGCGGGCGGTTTCACCAATGACCTGGCGTTCCGTCAGATCGCTGCGGAGATCCCGCTGCGGCGCTACGCCCCGGCAGACTTCTCGCTGCGGCAGTTGCGCAGGATCGTGTACGGCTGAAATAGCCGTTTCCCGATAAGGAGACACTAGGTGTGCGGAATCGTGGCATACATCGGCAGCCGGGACAGCGTCCCGATCCTGCTGGAAGGCCTCGCCAGGCTTGAGTACCGCGGCTACGACTCGGCCGGTCTCGCCGTCGTCGGGCGCGGCGGAGACCTGCGGGTCCGCAAGGCCAAAGGCAGGGTCTCCGAGCTTGCCGCGGACGTGCCGGCGCGGCTGCGGGGCAGCCCTGGCATAGGGCACACGCGCTGGGCTACGCACGGAGAGCCGAGCGACGACAACGCTCATCCGCACGCCTACGGGCCGATCGCCATCGTGCACAACGGCATCATCGAGAACGCCGAGGAACTCCGCTCGGGTCTGCTCGCGGGAGGGGCCACCTTCACCTCGCAGACCGACAGCGAGATCTTCGCCCATCTGATCGCCGCCGCCGCCGACCGTCACGGCGATGGCGGGCCACGCGATCTCGAGGAGGCAGTGCGGATCGCCCTCCGGTCGGTCGTCGGCACCTACGGGCTGGCAGTGCTGGACGCGCGGTCCCCCGACCGGCTGGTCGTCGCGCGCAACGGCAGCCCGGTTCTGATCGGCATCGGAGACAAGGAGATGTTTGCCGCCTCCGACGTTGCCGCCCTGGTCCGCTATACGCGCCAGGTGGTGCACCTAGACGACGGCGAGATCGCCACGCTCCGCGCCGACGGATTCCGCACAACCACGCTCGACGCGCGTCGCACCACCAAGCAGGCTGCCGTCATCGATTCAGACGCGGCGAGCTACGACGCCGATGGCCATGCGCACTTCATGCACAAGGAGAT
>JASHSZ010000351.1 GCA_030040815.1 Streptosporangiaceae bacterium | reverse complement strand
GCGGCGTCGGCCATCTCCTGTGGCGGGCTGCCGCCGTCGGACCAGTCCGAGTGCGTATGACAGTCGCCGCGCAGCGCCTCGCGCATCGCGCTCCTCGGCGCCGGCTCGTAACCGGCCTCGAGGCGGACGAGGTAATCCGGCCGCTCACCGGCCGCAGCCTGTGTGATCGCAGCCGCCGTCGTGGGCCCGATGCCGCGCAGATCCTGCAGCGTCCCATCGGCTATCCGCCGGGACAGCTCGTCGGCGGGCAGCTCCGCCAGTACGGCAGCCGCCCGGCGGAACGCCTGCACCCGGTAGGTCGGAGCGCCCGCACGCTCCAGCTCAAAGGCGATCCGCCGCAGCGCCCGTTCCGGACCCATCCCTCATGGATACCAGCGGGGCACGAACAGGCGGGGGCCGACGGGTGGCGTGAGGCATGTCACTAGCATGGATGGCCGGCTGGGAATCCGAAGGGACGGACGTGATGAGCTTCCAGAAAACTCCTGGCGGCACCCGCGGCGCCCGCGGCGCAGGGTCCAATGCCATGACGCGCACGCTGATGCGGGTCATGACGAGCTGGCACAAGCGGTCCGGCGACAAGTTCCAGGGGATGGACCTGCTCTACCTGACCACGATAGGGGCCAAAACCGGCCAGAAGCGGCAGTCCACCGTCACGAGGTTCCCGGACGGCGATAATGCCTGGCTGGTGGTGGCCTCGGCCGGAGGATCGGCTCGGAACCCGGCCTGGTACCACAACATCGCCGCGCACCCAGACCAGGTCTGGATCGAGTTTGGCGGTAACGAGATGCGGGTGACTCCGACACAGCTCGCCGGAGACACACGCGCGCAGGCATGGCAGCAGATCACCAAGAGCCAGCCGCGCTACGCCGGGTACCAGCAGAAAACCGATCGAACCATCCCGGTCCTCAGGCTCGCCCGCGCCGACTGAACTGTGGCCGCGCCACAAGATCGGCGGCTCGTGAGCCAGCGTCCGCTGGGTTAGACGCTGCCGACCTGCTTGTCCTGGCCCGCCCACTCGCGCTGACGCAGTATGAACTTCTGGATCTTTCCGGTCGAGGTCTTCGGCAGGGGCCCGAACTCGACCACGTCCGGGCACTTGTAATGCGCTAGGCGGTCACGGCAGAACGCGAGGATGTCCTCCGACGTCGCGGTGGCACCTTCGTTCAGGGTGACGTACGCCTTGGGCCGTTCACCCCAGTGCGGGTGTGGGGTCCCGACAACCGCGCATTCGAGCACGGCAGGGTGCGCGCAGATGGTCTGCTCGACTTCGATGCTGGAGATGTTCTCCCCGCCGGAGATGATCACGTCCTTGCCGCGGTCGCGCAGCTCGATGTTTCCGTCCGGATGCCACACGGCAAGATCCCCGGAGTGGAACCAGCCGCCGGCGAACGCCTTGCCGGTGGCAGCCTCGTCGTCGAAGTAGCCGCTCATGACGTTGTTCCCGCGCATGACCACCTCGCCCATCGTGACCCCGTCACGCGGGACGTCGTTCATCTCCTGGTCGACCACACGCACGAGATCGGAGGAAATATAGGCCTGGCCCTGGCGCGCCAGGTACGTCGCGCGCTGCTCCGCAGGAAGCTCGGCCCACCCCTCCGGCTCCGGGCACGCAGTGATCGGGCCGTAGGTCTCGGTCAGGCCGTAGACGTGCACGACGCGGAAGTTCAGCTCGCTCATCCGGCCCAGCAGCGTCGGGGACGGAGGAGCCGCGGCTACCATCGCTGTCACGGGGCGGGCCAGGCAGTGCGCCCTGGGATGATTGATGACCATGAGCTGGACGGTCGGCGCCCCGTTGTAGTGCGTCACGCCCTCGCTGTCGATCAGGTCCCATACCGCCTCAGGATCCACGGCGCGCATGGTCACGTGCCGCGCGGCCACCGCGGTGACCGCCCACGGGAAGCACCAGCCGTTGCAGTGGAACATCGGCAGCGTCCACAAGTACACCGAGTCGGTGCTCAGCCCTGCCACGATCACCTCGTTCAGCGCGTTCAGGTACGCGCCGCGGTAGGTGTACTGCACCCCCTTGGGTCGTCCGGTAGTTCCGGAGGTGTAGTTGATGGAGATCGTCTCCTCTTCGTTCACCAGCCAGCTGCCCGGCCTGGTCGGCGTGGCGGCAGCGAGGAATCCCTCGTATGCGGTCCCATCGGCGCTCGCCTCATCGCAGCGGATCACGGTGACGCCGGACAGGTCGGCCGACCCGGCCAGCGCTTCCAGCGCAGCGTCGAGCAGGAGATATCTCGCGGCACTGTGCCGCAGGATGTATCCGACCTCGGCAGCGGACAGGCGGTTATTGACCGCGACCAGAATCCCGCCCGCCGCCGGCACCCCGAAATGGGCCTCCAGCATTGCCGACGAATTGAACAGCAGCGCGGCAACGCGCTCTCCCTTGACCAGGCCGGCAGACCTGAGCGCATTGGCCAGCCGCCATGACCGCTCGGCCAGCTCACGGTAGCTGTACCTCCGCTTGCCGTGGACGACCGCAGTCTTGTCCGGGTAGATGTAGGCCGCCCGCTCCAGGAAATCGACCGGGTTCAGCTCGGTGCGGAACACCTTGCCGGGCAGAGCGCCGTGCTGGTCTGCGCCAGAAGCCGGGGAAAACCCAGCGCTCATCATGTACCTCGCCCCCCGGCCTCGGTGGTGAGTGACCGTGCCGCGGCACCTCCGCTGCGAGTCACCTTCTGCCAGGGTACAGATCACGCAAGAAACCCTTTGCGCTGCCGGCATTGGTCGCGCATGCTTCAAGACATGTTCATCGGGCTGTGCCTCCTGGCGCGCGCGGCTGCCCTGCGCGTGCCGACGGTGGCTGCCCGTCTGCTGCTCGCTGGCGGCCTGCGAGGCTGACCCTCCCCGGCACGGAGAACCACCGGGGAGGGCGGCTGCGCGGCCATGGTGCCGCTGGTTCTGGCCTGGTCTTGCGTAGAGCGGGTCTCCTGTCACCCCTGATCTGCCGTCCGTGCGTGGCGGCAGGCGTCATCGTGAGGAAAGGGCGATGAGCAAGAAGCAGTTCGTGCGGGACAAGCCGCACGTGAACATCGGGACGATCGGTCACGTCGACCACGGCAAGACGACGCTCACTGCCGCGATTACCCGGATGCTGGCGGATGCCGATCCGGCACGAAACCGCTTCACGGCGTTCGAGCGAATCGATCGCGCGCCTGAGGAGCGGCGCCGCGGCATCACGATCAATCTCGCGCACGTGGAGTACGAGACCGCTACCCGGCATTACTCGCACGTCGACATGCCTGGACACGCGGACTACATCAAGAACATGATCACCGGGGCTGCTCAGATCGACGGGGCGATCCTCGTCGTGTCGGCCGAGGACGGGGTCATGCCGCAGACCCGCGAGCATGTTCTGCTGGCCCGCCGGGTCGGCGTGTCTGCGCTGGTGGTCGCGCTCAACAAGGCGGACGTAGCCGACCCGGAACTGATGGAACTGATCGAGCTCGAGATCAGGGAGCAGCTCACGGGTTACGGGTATCCGGGCGACGACCTACCGGTGATACCTGTCTCGGCAACGCGAGCGCTGCAGGGGGACAGACCGTGGCTGGCACGGCTGCGTCAGCTCATGGACGCGGTCGACCGCTACATTCCGGTGCCGCCTCGCGCGCTGGACCGGCCGTTCCTGATGCCGGTCGAAAGCGCGCTGACGATCACCGGCCGCGGCACCGTGGTGACCGGCAAGGTCGAGCAGGGCAGCATCACGCCCGGCCAGCCGGTTGAGCTGATCGGCCTGGGCCCGACGATCACCTCTGTCTGTACCGGGCTGGAAACCTACGGCAAGCAGCTCCAGTCGGCGGTAGCGGGCGACAACGCCGCGCTTCTGCTCCGCGGAGTCCGCAGGTCTGATGCGCGCCGCGGCCAGGTGGTGGCGGTACCAGGCACGGTCATGGCGGCACGCAGGTTCGCTGCCCAGGTATACGCCCTGACCCACCAGGAAGGTGGCCGGCACACGCCGTTCTTCAGCAACTACCGGCCGCAGTTCTTCTTCCGGACCACCGATGTCGTCGGCATCGTTACGGTGACTTCGGCCGACATGGTAATGCCAGGTGACACCGCGAATCTCACAGTCGAGCTCGGTCAGCCAGTCCCCATCACGATGGGGCAGGAATTCGCGATTCGCGAGGGCAAGCGGACCGTGGGCGTCGGCACCATCACCCAGGTACTGGGTTAACAACCGCTGGTCCGGCCACCCGGCCGGACCAGCGGCGTCATCGACTGATCTGCATGACCCTGGCGGCAGGCGCGGTGGCCACGGCCGGCGTAGGTTCATCACAGGCGAGTCTGGATCTCGTTCGCGGCAGCAAGGAGTAGGACAGTGGCATCAGAAACGGTGGGGACGCGGGCGCGGGCCGTGGGTGAACGCCCTTTTCCTAACCGGCCAGAGGGTACCGACACGCTTCCGCAGATCGACCACATTCTGGTTTTGATGATGGAGAACCACACCTACGACAACTGGCTCGGCATGCTGGGACGCGGCCGGGGTCAGCGACCGCGGGGAGACGGATTCACGATCGGGCCCGACGGCCGGCCTACGGCGGCCAATCCCACCGCCGACGGCCGGACGCAGCACGCCTTCCATATGCCCACAACCTGCCAGCTTGTCGGAAAGCCAACGCAGGAGTGGACACAATCCCATGACCAGTTCAACGGGGGCCGCAACGACGGTTTCGTAAAGTCGGGCAGCGGCCCGGTAGCCATGGGCTACTGGGCACAAGAAAACCTGCCGTGGTCGTACTCGCTGGCCTCTATTTTCCCGGTGGGTGACCGCTGGTTCTCGTCCGTGTTAGGCCAGACGTATCCGAACCGCCGCTATCTGCTGGCAGCCACCTCGGTGGGCATGGTGGATGATGTCTTGCCCGAGATCATCCTGCCCCCGCCCAACGGGACCATCTTCGACCTCCTGGACGCCCATCAAATCTTGTGGCGCAACTACTACTCCACCTTCCCGGCGACCAGCTACCTGTACCTGGGCGATGCGATCCGCAACCATCACGGCGTCGTTCCGGTCGAGCAGTTCTTCGCCGACGCAAAGTCGGGAGGCCTTCCAGGGTTCGCGATCATCGATCCGAACTGGGCTTCCGACTCCGGCGAGGACCCGCAAAACATCGTGCACGCCGAGGTGTTTGCCGCATCGGTCGTGCAGGCTGTCATGGACTCGCCGGCCTGGCCGCACACGCTGCTTGTATGGACCTTTGATGAGGGCGGCGGCTACTACGACCACGTGCCGCCCCCTGCGGCAGTCGCGCCGGACGGCGAAGGCCCGGACTGGCCCGCCCCTGCCTATAACGGATTCGCCCAGTACGGGTTCCGCGTTCCGGCGGTCGTCGTGTCACCGTGGAGCCGTCCGGACCACGTGACCAGCGTTCTGCACGACCACACGTCGATCCTGGCCATGGTCGAACGCAAGTGGAACCTGCCAGCGCTGACTCGCCGCGACGCCGCGGCCAATGACCTGGCCGACTTTCTCGACCTGAGTCGACCGGCGTTCGCCAAGCCTCCCGTCGTTGCCAAACCGCTCGCCGGACCCGCGCAGCTCTCCTGCGAAGTAACCGGCCCCGGGCAGATACCGCCCCCGGAATCAATCACTCCCGGTTGAGCAACTGGCCGCCGCGGAACTCGCCGCACGTCCGTGTCGCTTAAGCTGCCGTCTGTCCTGGGGTGGCATTCGGCCGTACCTGGGTGCGTCTGCCCCAATGGTGATCAAGTTTGACAACCATCATGCTGCGTGTGTCCCGGGCACAGGCGGTCAATTACCGCCTGGCGGTCAACAGCCTGTCCCGCCGTCTGCCCCCTGGTTCGTATGTCGAGGCCGCGTTTGTCGGTCTGCAGGACACCGCCCCGCGGGACGCCCTCCTCGGCATGCACGCCCGGGTCGCGGCTTGCGAACCGTCGGCCTGGGAGCATCCGCGGCTCATCCAGACCTACAGCCCTCGCAGCGCTGTGTACGTACTGCCTCGGGACGATTTCGGGGTCTTTACCCTGGGCCGCCTTCCCCGTGACCGGGAGGCACAGCGTTCACTGGCGGATCGCGCCGACGGCGTCGCCAGCGAACTGGCCGGCCAGCCGCGGCCAGCCCGCTTCCTGCCGGGCGACCGGAACGTGTGCGCGACCGGCCGGTTCGCCGTGCGCTGGACCACCAGCGCCTTGTATGTCTGGGAGCAACCGGCCCCGTCGATCGACCCCGAAGCGGCACGGATCGAGCTGTGCCGTCGCCACGTGCACGCCTTTGGCCCGACGACACCCGCCGCCTTCGCCTGGTGGGCCGGCGTGCCGTCGCGAGACGCGAAGTACAGCTTTGACGTGCTCGCACCTGACCTGATGCCCGTCGATTACGACGGCCACCAGTCATGGATCCTGGCCGCTGACGAAGACGCCATGGTGACCGCCGAACCGATGCACGGCGTACGCTTTCTCGTGGCATCTGACCTGCGCATCTTCGGACAGGACCGGAACGGGCTCTTCGTCGGCCCCGGCCTGCGCCGCCTCACCGGCGTGCACGACACCTTCCACCCAGGCGGGCTACTCATCGACGGAACCATCGCGGGAGCCTGGGGGCGGCGCGGCGGCCGGGTCAGCGTGAAGACTGCCGCGCCGCTTGCGGAATCTGTCCGGCGCGCCATCCGCGACGAGGCCGAGAGCATGCCGATACCACACGCAGCTGTCAGCGTGTCCCTAGCCGAGCACTAACCACGGTGAACAGTGACCTGGTCGGCTCGGCTATCAGCGTCTGGCGAAGGCAATGCGGGGGCCCGAGCCATCCTCAATCATCTTCGAATCGCCCGAGGCCGCGATCGCGCCGGGTTGGGCTCATGTGGCGGCGCCCTAGCCCGCCCCGCCGATAGCAGAGCGTGGTCGCAGATCCGGTGGCAGCCGCGCGACGAGCCGCCGATGTGCGTGGTTACTCAAGGGCCGCTGGCCAGGCGGCCTCGGCTGGGGAGCTGGTGGCAGGCGCCTGCCCGCTGATCAGCCGGCGTAGCTGTTCGAGGCTGGTCGTGATGGCGTCCTTTTGCCGGTTCAGCTCGTCGACCTCGCGCTGGGCGGCGGCCCGGTGCCGTTCGAGCTCGGTCTTGGTGTCGGCCATCAGCTGATCGGCCTGCGCCTTGGCCTCGGCGGCCTGATTCTTGGCCTGGGCCTTGGCCTGCGCGACGACCTGGTCGGCGTTCTTTTGGGCGTTGGACATCAGCTGCCGGGCGTGCTGCTCTGCCTCCCGCCGCGTGTGGTCGGCCTGCGCGCTGGCCTGGGCGGCCCGCTCCTCAGCCGTGGCGGCCCGTCGCTCGGCCTCGGTGACCAGCTTCTGCGTCGCCGCCTGCGCCGCCGCCAGCCGCTCCGCCTCCTGCCGCTCGGCCTCCTCCCGCCGGGAGGCGAGTGCGAC
>JASHSZ010000350.1 GCA_030040815.1 Streptosporangiaceae bacterium | reverse complement strand
CCCCCTGACGTTAGTCCGCATCACTCGCAGGTACCGGAGCTAGGGTCGCCCGCAGCGGTGCTGAGTTGGTGCTGACGAGCGGCGGCTGGACAGGCCATCTACCTGCGGAAACTGCGCGTGCCTCCACGAACTTCACGATCTTCGAGGGCACGTCGGAGATCCAGCGCGTGATCACCGGAAGGGCCGTCACCGGGCTTGACGTAGGTAATAACCGCAGGTCATGGCCCTGGTGCGGATCTTTGGCGGCTCGTGAACTCGGGTTTCTGAGGGTCGGCCGGTTGCCCGTTATTCCTGATTGGTTCCCGTCAGTTCCCGATAGCGTGCTGAGTTGGTGCTGACCCCCTAGCGGTTAGGGGCGTCGCTGATCGGCCTAGGCACCTTGAAGATGCTGCGGATCGGCAGGCGGTAGCGCTGGCTCGGACGACGGCAATGGCCGAGGTAAGCGCGTTCACGTGATCCGGCGTGAGCGTGGCAGATCGCGGGGTCCTTAGGCTACGGTGCCGCCAAACCCCTGGTCTTGTATTTGTATACATGTATTATTACCAGCCATGGGCCGCAAGCCGCTGTCGGCGGCGGATCGGGAGCATGGCCGTCGCCTCGGCCGCCTCATCGCTGCCGTCCGCATCGAACGGCAGCAGTCAGCGTCTGATCTGGCCAGGGAATCGCGGGTGGCGCTGGACACCGTCCGCAGCCTGGAGAACGGCCGCGTGGCAATGCCGGCCTTCCTGACTGTCGCCCGCCTGGCCGGCGCCCTGGGTCTGAGCCTTGATGAGTTGAATGCGCGCGCGGCCGGCGGCGGCAGCCCGGGTAGGCGGAGGGCCCGGTGAAGCCAGCCCCCCGCGGCCACCTGATCCATGTCTGCGCCTGCACGCGCCGCCAGCGACGCCTGGCCGACCTGCTGGGCGGCCAGCTGGTCGACGGGCTGGGTAACCGACAGACCGAGCCGCACCCCGCAGAACTCAGCAAGCACATCGGCGCGCCCGCGGGCCGCAGCGCGGATCTCGGCGATCGGTCGCCCAGGGGGTAACGGCCGGACAGCGGCACATGACGCTCGGCAACCCCGGACACCTCGGCCAGGATCAGCCGGTCAGCCTCCCTGTCACTTCCGCGTAGCGGTCTCGCCCGCTGGCCACGCCACAACGGTAGAACGCTTTTTTCGAGTCAGGAGAGGCGGCCGCTAGTCCTTCCTCACGAACGCTCCGCGGCCGCGGACGGTGATCACCAGGCCTTCATCGATCAGGAGCCGCATTGCCCCGCTGCACCGTGCCTAGTGACAGGCCCGTCTCCTCCATCAGCTGGTCAGCGACGGCAGCCTGCCTGTGATCTCCCTGGCACTGATCCGGTCATGCAGGCGTGCGGCCAGCTGCTGGTACGGGTGCTCCGGTGACTCGCGGTCGACGATGACGCATGCAGGGTAGTGACGCTGGTCTGGCGCGTCAAGATATAGGTATCTATGCCGGCCTATGGTGAGTTCTGCCCAGCCCTAGTTCGCGCGGTGATCGAACTGCTATGGCACAGCGGCGCGGGCCTGGCGGGCAGAATCTCCCGCATCGCGCAATAGTCGCTGGCCGCAGGCCCGATGGCTACCATGGCCGGCACCGTGACCTGCCCGCAAGTGACTGCCGGAGCCGATCGGGCGACGGTGACCGCCCCCGCAGCCAAGCGCCTAGCCGGGCCCAGCAACAGCGACCAGATCTCCTGAGCCGCTACGCCGGTTGAGCGACTGGGCGACGGCGTCCCCTTGCGCATTCCGGTATTGGGACTCTTAGCGGTCGCCGGGCGCTATGTTCGGTGCGGTCGACATCATCTGCGTTCGGCAAGCCAACGGCGGCACCGCGGCGGTCCGGTACGGTCGGCCGCCATCAGGCAGCTTGATCGCCGATGTATAAGTCGGGGCGCGCTGGGCAGCATCTCTGATCATCAACGGGTCGGCAGGCCAAGCGGGGTAGCCCCTGGCGTGCTTTAACGGTGCATCGGCCCGGTCGACGTGCTGGCAGGGGCGTTGCCGAGCTACCGAGGTGCGGGCGCGGTCCTGAGGGTGGCCCAAAAGCCGTGTCCGGAAACAAAGACCGCTGAGACGGCGAGGGCAGGGGCGTGGCCCTGCCCGTACCCAGGAGGAATTGTGATGACAACCGCGCGAGACATTATGCATGTCGGCGTGACGTGCATCGGCGAGCACGAGACACTTCAGCAGGCCGCCAGGCAGATGCGCGACCTCGATGTCGGATCGCTGCCGGTCTGCGGGGACGACGACCGCCTGCGTGGCATCATCACCGACCGTGACATCGTCACCAAGTGCATCGCCCGCGGCGTTGACCCGGCGAAGGTTACCGCGGGCGAGGTGGCGCATGACGTGCCTGTCAGCATCGAGTCGCAGGCGGACGTGGCAGAGGTCCTGCGCGCCATGGAGCAACATCAGATCCATCGGCTACCGGTTGTCGAGAGCCAGCAGCCAGTAGGCATGATCAGCCAAGCCGACCTGGCGCGTCACCTGCCTGAAGCGCTGGTTGGGGAGTTCATCGAAGCCGTCTGCGCATCCTGATTACTCTCCGGTTCGATGTAGTCTGCGGCGCCGCGCATCGACTGGATCCTGTCCTCGCCGCCGGGCGCGTCGGAGGTGGCGGAGGCAGAGCGGGGCTGGCCGCCGAGTTGCGTGTTGAGGTGGGCTGATCGGTGCTTATCTTGCCAGCCGGGCGGCCAGCCATCCGGTGACGATCGGGATGACCTCGGGGAGCTTGGAGGCCGCGACGTGCCCGGTGTCCGGGACGAGGTGCACCTCGGTGTCTGGCCGCCCCTGGAACACCAGGGTGTCGGCCTGGGGCACGTGCACGTCGTCGGCGCCGTTGACGACGAGCATGGGCGCGTTCGTGCGCTGGCCGAGTAGTCGGCGGCGGATGAATGGGGCGCTGGCCTGGGTCATCTGCTCCCGGGTGGGTGGCGCGGTGAACCCGTAGGCGTTGCCGGCGATGTCGGCCATGCCGTACATCAGGCGGCGGAGGTTTTCCGGTGCGAATGCGGCGTCCACGGGACCGCCTAGGTCGACTGCGGCGTCGACGGCGCAAGACAGGCCGGACATGGCCGAGAAGTTCCCGCCGAAGGACAATCCGAAATGGCCGGTCTTCCCGTTGCCGAGGCGCCGCGCTTGGCTGATCAGCCCGTGGATGATCTCATCGGCGGACCGGTCTAGAGGGGCCTGGGTCTCTCCGGTGCCCGGGAT
>JASHSZ010000349.1 GCA_030040815.1 Streptosporangiaceae bacterium | reverse complement strand
TCCGATGCCGACAGGCAGGCTGCCAGTCGGGCGAAGGGCGGACTGCTCGATCCCGGCGAGCTCGGCGGCGGTGCATCGGTGCGGATGCTCGACATCCCGCCCGCGGTCTTCAACAGCGCCTACAACGACGTCGCGAATTCGACGCTGTGGTTCGTGCACCACATGCTGTACGACACGCCAAACCGGCCGAGCTTCGGCCCAGCCTTTGCCAGTCAGTGGGAGGCGTTCCGCCAGTACAACGAGATGTTCGCGGACGCGCTGGCCGAGGAAGCGATGGCGGCAGGCACGGCGGCTGCGCGGGCGGCGATCCAGGATTACCACCTGTGCCTGGCGCCCCGGCTGCTGGCCGAGCGGGCTCCCGGACTCGCTATCGCGCACTTCTCCCATACGCCGTGGGCGCCACCGGACTATTACCGGTTGCTGCCTGACGAGGTGGGGCGGGAGGTCCTGGTCGGGATGCTGGGCGCCGACCACGCCGGCTTCCTGTGCGAGCGCTGGGCCGGCTCGTTCATGGACTGCTGCGAGGTCCTGCTAGGGGCGAAGGTCGACAGGGACCGCAGGCAGGTCAGCTACGCCGGGCACGTCACCACCATCGGGGTCCATCCGCTCGGCGTGGACGCCACGCAGTTGCGTGCCAGGGCCGCCGAGCCCGACGTGCTAGCGAGGATAACGGCGCTGGCAGACGCCACGGCCGGCCGGAAGCTGATCGTCAGGGTTGACCGTACGGAGTTGTCCAAGAACATCTCCCGCGGGCTCGAGGCCTACCGCGAGTTGCTCCGAGCTCACCCCGAGTGGCACGGCAAGGTCGTCCATCTCGCCTTCGCCTACCCGTCGCGGCATGACCTGCCGGAGTACCAGCAGTACACCGCGGGGGTGCGGCGGCTGGCCGACGAGATTGAGGCGGAGTTCGCCGTTCCCGGCTGGCAACCGCTGCAGCTTGAGGTCTATGACGACTACGCCCGGTCCCTGGCCGCCTGTCGGCTGGCCGACGTGCTGCTGGTCAACCCCATCAGGGACGGGATGAACCTAGTCGCCAAGGAAGGTCCCATCCTGTCGGGGCGCAACTGCGCGCTCGTGCTCTCTACGGAGGCAGGCGCGGCAGCGGAGCTCGGCAGCCACGCTTTGATGATCAATCCGTTCGACGTCATGCAGACGATGCAGGCGCTCCACCTGGCGCTCACGATGAGCGAGGCGGAACGGGCCAGACGGTGCTCGGCACTCGCGGCCGCCGCATCAGCGCTGCCGCCAGGCCGCTGGCTCGCCGAGCAGTTGCGAGCACTGGACCGCGCACCCGCTAGCTGAGCACCGGCAAGCGGGCGGTGAGTCAGCTATCAGCTAGCCTTGCTGGCCGCGCGCATTCGCCGCCGCCGACTCCGCTGTCGGCGCAGCCGACCTACTAACACCGGGTCGAAGGCCGACGCCTCCGGTCTGTCGATCAGCTCGTTTAGCAGCTGGTAGTACCGGGTGACCGGAATGCCAAACACCTCGAGAATGTCCCGCTCCTTCGCGCCGGGCAGCCGCCACCAGCTCCGCTCGAAGGCGAGAATGCGCATGTCGCGCTCGGACAATCCAGCCACCCTAGCCTCCCGGCAACCCGCGCCTGCCGCGAGTTTAGGCGGCTGAGATTGGCTACGGGGAGTTCGCGCACCTATGCGCACGGCCGCTGGCAACGTACGCTCTCCAGGCGTGACCGTCTATCAGTTCCTGAGCTTTCTGACCGACTACGGTCTGGAAGACGGTTTCGTCGCCGCCTGCCACGGTGTAGCGGCCAGGATCGCGCCGCAGGCGCAGATCATCGACATCACCCACCTGGTCCCGCCAGGGGACGTCCGGCGCGGCGCCGCGGTGCTGGCACAGACGGTCGGCTACCTCCCGCCAGCAGTCCACATCGCCGTCGTGGATCCTGGCGTCGGCACCGCCCGCCGGGCGATCGCCGTCGCCGCGGGCGACAGCATCTTCGTGGGTCCGGACAACGGCCTGCTGTCGTGGTCCATCGCCACCCTGGGCGGGGGCGAGGCGGCCGTCCAGCTCACCAACGGCGACCTCTGGCTGCACCCGGTGTCCGCCACCTTCCACGGGCGCGACATTTTCATGCCGGTGGCAGCGCACCTAGCCGCCGGGCTCGAGCTTGATCAGGCCGGCGCGGAAATCAGCGTCGCAGATCTGGTCGTACTGCCCGCGCCCACCAGCCGGCTGCACGACGGAGCTGCCGAGGGCGAGGTGATGTCGGTTGACCGCTTCGGGAACGTCCAGCTATCCATTCCCGCAGCTGACGCCGGCCGGCTCGGCATCGGGATCGGTTCTCCGCTGATAGTCCGGTGTGGCCGACGCCAGTTCACCGTTCGTTACCTTGACACGTTCGCGGCCGGCACCCCCGGCGAGATCGTCGCGTTCACCGACAGTGCCGGGCTCATCTCGCTGGCGATCAATGCAGGTGACGCAGCCGAGCAGCTAGGGCTGCCACCGGGTGCCCACGTCCGGATCGCGCAGTCGCACCGGACGTGACCGACGCGAGCGACGCCCTGGCCACCCCTCCGGGCTGGGCAGTCGAACATTGCCCAGTTGGCCCGCAAATAGCTTGAACATGGCAGAATGCCTGGTACTCACCATGGGAGGCAAGGACGGCGTGCCACTGAGGTTCCCGCGGCCCGTCGCCGCGCTGGTCGCCGCCGGCACAGCGGCCATGACGGTCGGCCTGTCGGCTGCGCCTGCTAGCGCCGATCAGATCCGGCAGCAAGAGTGGTGGCTCAGCCAGCTCAGCGTCACGAACTGCTGGACGGCGTCCCAGGGCGCAGGCGTGACCGTTGCCGTGCTCAGCGACGGAGTCGACGCCAGCCATCCCGACCTCACGGGTGTGGTCACTACCGCGCCGCCGACGGCCATCCCCGACGGGCCGGTCGCCACCGGCCAGTTCTTCGGTGAGCAAGGCACCCCTATCGCTAGCCTGATCGCCGGCCACGGCGACGGCGCCGACGACGCTTCAGGAATCATCGGCGTCGCCCCGCAAGCGCGCATCCTCTCGATACCTGTGACACTCCCGCCGGATGACGCCCAGCTCTATGAGCAGTCGGTCGGAGCCGCGATTCCAGGCTCGATCGCCGCGGGGATCAGGTACGCGGTCAGTCAGGGCGCGAGCGTGATCGACCTCCCCATCGACCCCGGCCAGCCCGGCAGCGACGGGTCTGGCGGCGCCTCCGCCGCGGCGGGCGGCAGTGCCGCCGAGCAGTCCGCGGTCAGCTACGCGCTCGCGCACAACGTTGTCCTGGTGGCTCCGGCGGGCGACGACGCGCAGACGACCGGCGCGCCTAACTATCCGGCTGCCTACCCAGGCGTCATCGCCGTGGGTGCCTTCGACTCCTCGTTCGTCAAGGCCCCGTGGACAAGCCGACTGAGCTACGTCACGCTCACCTCGGCGGGCGCTGGCGTCATCGCCGCATCGAACAGCGGCGGCTACGAGACGGTGAACAGCACGAGCGCGGCCAGCGCGATAGTTGCCGGCATCGTCGCGCTCATCAGGTCCCGCTATCCGAGCCTGTCGGTGGCGGACGTGCGCACCGCGCTGACCACAACGACCATGTTCCACCGAGCTAATGGACTAACCGACGGCTCCGGATATGGCGCGATCAATGCTGTCGCGGCGCTCGGCGCGGCTGCAACGCTGGCTACCCCCGCCAGCGAGCGCGCCGGGGCCCACGCGGAGCAGCCGACGACGCTCCGGCCTGCAGCCGCGGGGGCAGGGGTGGCTAAGCTGAGTCCCCAGATCGTCCGGGCCGGCGAGATATCGGTCGGCGTGTTGGTGCTGCTACTGCTGGCTGTGGCCGGGTACGCCCTTGTTTCTCGCCGCCGCCGGCCCAGCGGGCTTCCGGCGCTGGCAGCGGAGTGGACCGCAGGGCAGGCACAATCGCGTTATCCGCATGCAGTGGTTCGGCCCACCGAGGCTGACCGGATGCTGGAGTACTTTGCCGCGCCCGCCGGCCCGCCCCAAGAGTCCGTGGACCAGCTGGCAAGGACCGCCGGGCCGCTGGCGGCGGCGCTTCCGCCCGGTTTCAGGGACACCGATGATGCCCTATTTGCACCGGCCGCAGAGTCAGGCGAACCCAGCACGTGGGCACAGTACGGCCCTGCCACAAGACCGGTACCGAAGCGCGCACCCGTTGCAGGCACTCCGCCATGGGAGCCGGCCGCTCCGCCGGACGGCGTCCTGTCCTGGTCCGATGCCCCGGAGGAGCAGCCGATCACCGGCCAGGTCGTCGGTTCCGGCTCGGTGGCTGGCGAGTCGGAAACCGCCGCCGATCCTCGCCCCCGGCGCCGGCCGGATTGGCGCCGCGCGGCCGTGCCGGCCACCGAGCCTGCTGGCGGCGTCCGCCCCGAGCCAGAGGACCTGGCCTTCCGCCC
Source organism: Streptosporangiaceae bacterium (assembly GCA_030040815.1). The sequence goes on along the minus strand of JASHSZ010000349.1, from coordinate 1,912 downwards.
GAGCACGGCGGTCGCCTCGCACGCTCCCAGCCTCGGCGACGACAGGTGGGATAGCCGGCCCGACCTGGCGGTCCCGGCAGCCTGGTGGGGTTCGGACGGTGCCGGGTCTTCCGCCGACTGGGATCCTGAGCCTCGTCCTTCGGGCCAGCCGAGACACGCGGACCCAGGGCCGGGCAGCCCAGCTCGCGCTTCGGGACCTGGCCAGCACCGTTCCGGCCTGCCCATTCGGCAGCCACGCTCGATGAATCAAGCGCCCCGGTCACCCAGCGGCTCGCTCTGGGAGCCCGCCGCTGGCGGCGGTTTGCTGTGGGACCGCGACGAGCAGCTTCCGGACGCCGGATCGTCGCGCACGCAGTCAGACGACGACCGGCCGATCTTCGTGTGGGAGCCACCCGGAGTCTCAGCGGACACCGAGGCCAGGCGGTCGGCCGACTGACTTCAGCTCGCCGGGGTCAGTCTGCCGACGAGGTCGGCGGAGTCGGCTGACCGTCTGCCGTCCCCGCAGCTAGCTCTTGCTTGCGCACTGACGCGTACACCGGCACGAATTCCTGCCCGGACAGCTTCTGGATGGCCCTGATGACCTCATCCGTGACCGCGCGCCGTTGCCTGGCTCCGGCAGGCTGGCCCCTCAGGTCGGCGAAGTCAAGCGGTTCGCCGATGCGGATCTCGATCCGTCCCGGCCTTGGCAGCCGGTGCCCGGGCGCCAGCACCTTGTCCGTGCCGACCATGGCAACCGGAATGACCGGCGCGCCAGAATGCAGCGCCAGATACCCCACGCCGGTGCGACCGCGGTAGAGCCTCCCGTCCGGTGACCTCGTTCCCTCGGGGTAAATGCCAAAGAGCTCACCAGAGCCCAGGTGCGAGAGCGCTGCCTCAAGCATCGCCTGCGCGGCACGCCCCCCGGTGCGGTCGGTGGAAAGCTGGTTAGTGGAGCGGAGGTAGGCGCCAACCAGGCGGTCGCGCAGCCGCGTCCCGGTAAAGTACTCCGACTTCGCGGCGAAGCTCACGGGCCGCGCCAGCATCAGCGGCAGGTAGATCGAGTCGATCACCGAGAGGTGGTTGGAGGCGATGATCCCTGGCCCGGTGGCGGGCACGTGCTCGGCGCCGGTGACCACCGGCCGTGCAACCAGCCGCAGGAACGGCCCAGCTACCAGCCGGGACAACCGATACTGCACGCAGCCTCCCGCCTCAGCACGCGCCTGGAGCACCCGGTAGTGCGGCGCGGCACGTCACAGATTAGCCCGGAACGTCCGGTGCGGTGGTCTCGGCCGCTCACGCGAGACCGGCCGCCGGTGCCGCCTAGTCGATCACTGCGGCTGTGCCATCACCTCGGCCGCGCAGGGCGCACACACCCGGACGTCGACCAGGCCGGTGTCGTCGGAGTAGCGGCGGATAGTTGTGACGGCCTTCATGTCGCACACCTGGGCATCCGGGTGAATCTCGGCGCACAAGCAGTCGCAGGCAAACGTGACGACCGTGCCGTCCTCCTCCGCACGCTGGCGCACCCGGGCTTGCACCTCCGGATCGCCTGCCAGCTTCTCGAGGGCCTTCAGGAACGGCTGCAGGGTTTCCCTAGCGTCCGCCATCCACTTGCCGACGACCTCGACCGTGTGGTCGATGGCGGCAAGGAAGCGCTCCTCGGGTGTCAGGTCTGGGTCGTCGCTCATCCGCTCCAGTCTCTCATCTCGGGTCGGGGAGATACAGAAGCGGCAACCTACCTGGCCTGGGGCGGCGACCTGGCAGAGGTGAGAGCCGCGAGGCAATCGATCGGGCGCTTTAGACGCGGTACCGCGAGCGCACCGCCTCAGCCCGTGCGTGATGCTTGAACAGGCGGGTCGACGACGGCGTCCGCTTCGCCGGCGCTGTCTGGCAGGTCTGCTGGGCCCGCACCGGCAGCACCGAGGATTACTGC
>JASHSZ010000348.1 GCA_030040815.1 Streptosporangiaceae bacterium | reverse complement strand
TGGGCGATGCCAGCTGGCAGTCGTGCTGCTTGATGCCACCGTCGTCAAGGGCCTGGCGCATCCCATCAGGTGTGGTTCGATGTCAGGCAGCAGGTAGAGGGTCTGTCTTCGGGTAGCCGGAATCAGACGTGATCGCGCGACATGAACAACCATCCGGTGGAGGTCTTCTGCCTCTTGACAGGCAGGGCTGTGGGTCTTCGCCGTGAACGGGAGCAGTCGGCGGAGATCAGCCACGGGGTGCCGGTCATCAATCGCGGCATGCAGCCTGACGGCGACACCAGTTTAGTGCCGGTCGAGACGTGGATGTGACCTCGGTCACAGCGCGCAGAAATCCGGCTTCGGTTGAGGTATCGCGACGACTGTGGACCGTCTGGGCACTTCAGGCGCATCATGTGAGTGCGCGGACCGGGCGCTCAGCCGTCATGGCGTGCTCGCGCATGTAGCGCAGGGGGTAGCAAACGGAGGCCGCACCGAGCACGACCGCGATGTACGCCGCAGTGGCGCGCGGACTTTTTCGCCCCGAGACGATGTCACCGTGGGTGCTTGACGACTGTCTCGCGTTGGTGCTCGTCGGTCCTGCGTGGCAGCAGATGCGCGACCTGTCAAATTCGCTGTTCCCAGACCGGGTCGGTCGCGAGGCGCGCGCGGCGGCCTGCACTCGCAGCCGCTACGCCGAGGACCGGCTCGCTGCTGGCGCCTTCGCGCAGTATGTGATCCTGGGCGCAGGGCTCGACTCGTTCGCATGGCGCCGTCCGGACTTGCTCGGATCCATCCGGCTGTTCGAGGTTGATCACCCCGCGTCCCAGGCCTGGAAGCTCGAACGAGTCAGGGATCTCGCGCTGCCGCTCGCCGACTCGCAGGTGTTCGTCCCGGTCGACTTCGAGGCCGAGCCCTTACACGACGCATTAAGCAAGGCCGGATTCGACTGGAAGCAGCCGGCCCTGTTCTCGTCGACCGGCGTCGCGCTCTATCTCACCGAGCAGGCGATCGAGTCAACGTTGCGCACGATCGCGGGGGCGGCGGCCGGCTCGGAGGTGGTGTTCTCCTACCCGGCTGACGAGTCCGCGCTCGACGACGTCGGCAGGGAGTTCATCCGGATATACACCCCCCTCGCCGCCTCCGTCGGCGAGCCGCTTCAGCCCGGCTGGCCGGTCACCGAGATCGAGCGGCTCATCAGCCGGTGCGGGCTCAAGGTCGTCGACCACCCGACACGCGCCGACCTCGAACAGCGATACTTCGCCGGCCGGGCGGACGGCCTGCGGCCCTACACCGTGGAAACCCTGATCGCCGCACAGGTAGCCGCCGAACAATGAGACGTGGCCACTCTGACGGCCACCCTTAAGATGTCGACCTCGACCGAAAGGGTGTGGATTTTCCCTCCACCTCACCACCCCCCTCAACCCCGACGGCACAACAACTGCCACCCCTGACCGCCAGCACATCATCACCGCTCCCCGCGCGCCGTGTCGAAATTCCCCGCGCCCGGCTCGTCGTATAGGTAGACCCCGCGAACCACGTCGATGCCAAGCGGCCCGGCGGCGAGCGGGGGGACGAACAGCACGGAGGAGCTGACTCATGCAAGCACGGATGAAGAACCCGGTTCTGACTGTCCCAGGTGCGTGGAAAGCAATGGACATGCTGGGCGCATCGGCGCGCAACGCCGGGATCCCCGAGACCACCTTCTATCTGATCCACCTGCGCGCGAGCCAGATCAACGGCTGCAGCGTGTGCACGGACATGCACTCGCGCGAGCTCGAGCACGCCGGCGAGCCGACTGCGCGAATCTTTGCGGTCGCGTCGTGGCGTGAAGCGCCGTACTTCACCGATGCTGAGCGCGCCGCGCTGGCGTTGACCGAGGCCGTGACCCGGCTGGCGGACCGCCCTGACCCGGTACCCGACGAGGTCTGGGCGGAGGCCGCGCGTCACTACAGCGAGCCCCGGCTCGCCGCGCTGGTGATCTCGATCGCCGCGATCAACGCATGGAACCGCATCAACGCCGCCACCAGGCAGATCAGCGGCGACTGGGTCGAGCAGCTGCTCGCCCACCGAGCTAGCCAGCCAGGCTGACCCACGGAGCGCTGCGCGCCGCCGCGGCTGCGCTGAGCACGATGCCCCGGGGATGGCTGCGACAGCTCGGCGAACTCCCGCAAGAGACAGCGAACGGAATAAATCGAAGAGAATATGGCAGCATGCCGGAGTCGGGAACTGTCGTCGCGGTCGCCCAGCTTGCGCTCGCCGTAGGGGAGCTGGACGCTAACCGGGCAGCGGCCAAAGCGGCGGTCGCGGCGGCGGCACACGCGGGCGCGCGACTCGTTGTGCTGCCAGAGCTGTCGGACTCGGGATACGTGTTCTCGGACGCCAGCGAGGCCCGGTCGCTCGCGTCACCGGCGGCATCCAGCGAGACGCTGCGCGAGTGGCGGGCGCTGGCCGCCACTCACGAACTGACCATCGCCGGCGGGTTCTGCGAGCTTGAGCCGGACGGGACACTGCACAACAGCGCGGCGATCGTCGATGCGTCTGGCACGAGGGCGGTGTACCGCAAGGCGCATCTGTGGGACGCCGAGAAGACGATCTTCACCGCCGGCGACGCCGCGCCGCCGGTCGTGGAGCTGCCGTTCGGCAATGTCGGGCTCATGATCTGCTACGACCTGGAGTTCCCGGAGTGGGTGCGGGTCGCCGCGCTAAGCGGCGCTGACCTCATCGCGGTCCCGGTGAACTGGCCGGCGTCAAGTTCGCCGGCGCCGCCGGGCGAGCGATCCGGTGAGGTGGTCGCGGCGCAGGCGGCAGCCGCGGCCAACGGCATGTTTGTCGCGGTCGCGGACCGGTGCGGAACCGAGCGCGGCGTGGACTGGCTCGGCGGGTCCGTCATCGTGAGCCGCGGTGGCTACCCGGCCGCCGGGCCGGTAGGCGAAAACCGGGCGGCCGTGCTGACGGCCACGATGGATCTCCGGCTGGCACGGGACAAGCGGATCAGTGACCTGAACGACCTGTTCGCTGACCGCCGACCGGATCTGTACGCCCGGCTGTGGGGCATCGCTTAGCCGACAGCGCCGGGGCCGAGGCGGCGGAACACAGGTCCCCGCGGAGGAACGTTAATCCGGCGGAGCGGCTGACGGCGATCCGCCAGTCCTGCGCGCCGCCCATTCGGGCCTGGTTAGCGCGTACTCGCCCAAGCCGTGCTCGGAGCCTTCGATGACGTCGGGTCCCTCGTACGGAGTCGTGCGCACCAGCTTGAGGCCGCACTTCTCCAGCACGCGCCGGGATGCGGTATTGACCATCAGGGTGCGCGCGAACACGCGCTCAACGCCAAGCTCGGTGAACCCCATGTCGA
>JASHSZ010000347.1 GCA_030040815.1 Streptosporangiaceae bacterium | reverse complement strand
CTGGAACGCCCGGTCGAGCCAGGCGCGATGGGCGGCGCCGCCCCGGAGGCGTATTTCGACGCGATCCAGACCGATGCCTCGATTAACCCCGGCAGCTCCGGCGGCCCGCTGGTCAATGCCCAGGGCCAGGTGATCGGCGTGAACGCGGCACTCGACACGCTCGGGGGTGACCCGCTCACGGGAGCACAGGGCGGCAGCATCGGACTCGGTTTTGCGATCCCGATGAACCAGGCCCGCCGGGTCATCCTGCAGCTCATCCGTACCGGGTACGCCACGCACTCGGTCATCGGCGCTGACCTGAACGGCAGCTACTCAGGCACCGGCGCGCAGATCGCGACGAGCGGCCCGAATGGGGGGCCGGCCGTAACCCCGGGCGGTCCGGCGGCGATGGCCGGATTGCAGCCCGGTGACGTCATCACCAGGCTGGGCGGTCTGCCGGTCGACGACGCCGATTCCCTCGTCAGCGCGATCAGGTCACTGCCGCCTGGGTCACGGGTCGGGGTCACCTTCGTCCGGCAGGGTGCCTCCATGCAGACGTCGGTGCGGCTCGGCTCAGCCAGGTCGTAGCCAATCCCATCGCTGCCGGGGCCGCAATGGGATTCTGCGCACCGACGGCCACGGGTTAGGCTGACTCTTGCCGACCTACCCGCGGAGCCTGCCGGTGTTTCTTGACCTGGACTTCACCAAGCTGCTGGTGCTTGCGGTGATCGCGCTGATCATCTTCGGGCCAGACCGGCTACCGGCGATGGCCGCGCAGGCCGGGCGTGCGCTCCGCGAGGTGCGGAAGCTACTCGACGGGGCCAAGTCGGAACTGCAGGAGAACCTGGGGCCGGAATTCGGGCAGTTCGACCTCACCGACCTCAACCCGAAGACCTTCGTCCGCAAGCACCTGATGGACGAAATCACCGGCGACGGCGTGCTGGTCAACGCGCTCAACGACGTCCGCAACGCCGCCGGCCCGGTGCGCATCGGCAACGGCGCCAATGGGTCCGCCGGTGCGCTGCCCGCCGCCAGGCTGACACCGGGAGAGCGGCCGCCATTCGACGCCGAGGCCACCTGAGGCTGGCGATCGACCCGCGGTCAGACCGGGGTCAGCCCTAGCTGACGTCCAGCCAGACTGCGGCTGCGCCCGGCGAGCTCTTCGGCGATCTTCCGGAGCTGCTGAGCGGCCGGAGAGTCCGGCTCGGACAGTACCAGCGGCAGGCCCGCGTCGCCGGCTTCGCGCAGCCTGGTGTCGATCGGCACCTCGCCGAGCATCGGGACCGGGGCGCCGGTCAGCCTCGTCAGCGTCTGGGCGACGGCCTCGCCGCCGCCGGAGCCGAAGACGTCTACCCGCTCGCCGCAGTGCGGGCACGGCAGGTAGGACATGTTCTCGATCACGCCGACGATGCGCTGGTGCAACTGCGCCGCGAGTGTGCCGGCCCGCTCGGCCACCTCGGCGGAGGCCACCTGCGGCGTCGTGACGACGATCAGCTCGCTTCCCGGCACGAGGTGCGCCGTCGAGATCGCCACGTCACCCGTGCCCGGCGGCAGGTCCAGCAGCAGCACGTCCAGATCACCCCAGTAGACGTCGGCCAGGAACTGCTGCAGCAGCCGGTGCAGGATCGGCCCGCGCATCGGCAGCGGCTCGTTGCCCCGCTTCAGCATGCCGCTGGAGATGGCCCTGACCCCGTGCTTCGTCGGCGGCATGAGCATCTGCTCGACCGAGGTAGGACGATCGGTCACGCCCAGCATTCGTGGAACCGAATGCCCGTAGATGTCGGCATCCAGTAGCCCGACATTCATGCCGAGCCCTGCCAGCGCGACCGCCAGGTTGACGGTCACCGACGACTTGCCGACTCCGCCCTTGCCGCTGGCGACGGCGTAGACCTTGGTCAGCGAGCCGGGTAGCGCGAACGGGATCTCCCGCTCCGGCTTTCCGCCGCGCAGGGTGGTCTGCAGCTCGCGGCGCTGCTGCTCGCTCATCACGTCGAGGTCTACCCGGACCGCGGTCACGCCTGGCAGCTTGCCCACCGCGGCGGTCACGTCCCTGGTAATGGTGTCGCGCAGCGGGCAGCCGGACACCGTCAGGTAGACGGCAACCTGGACCACGCCGCCGGGCGTGACCTCGATGCTCTTGACCATGCCCAGCTCGGTGATGGGGCGATGGATCTCCGGGTCGTTGACGGCCGAGAGCGCGGTCGCCACCTGCTCAGGTGTCGGCAGCACCACGCTGGCAGCCGCTGCGGGTGAGTCCGTGGACATGGTCCCATGCTACGGCTGAGCAATCCGTGCCATTTCCCCTTCCCCGCAGGTGGCGCATTTAGGCCGCGCACCGGCGAGGACGGCGGGCCGACCGAACCCCGTTCCCTGGTCCGAGTGTTTTTCTCGCGCCGCGTATGCTCGGGCGGCGTGGCGGCACGCGTGTACCGGCCGAGGCGGGCGACTCTGGCTGTCCCTGGCAGCAACCCGCGATTCGCGGCCAAGGCGCGCGAGCTGGCCGCCGACGAGGTGTTGCTCGACCTGGAGGATGCCGTTGCGGCCGCGGAGAAAGAGCGGAGCCGTGGCCTGGTGGCGCGCGCGCTGAGCGATGGCGGCTGGGGCACGAAGATCCTCGCGATCCGCATCAACGATGTGCGCACCGGCTGGGCCTATCGGGACGTCATCGACGTGGTGGAGCAGGCAGGGCAGCGGCTCGACTCGATCGTGCTGCCCAAGGTGACCGGGCCGCTGGACGTGGGCTGGCTGGATCTGCTGCTCAGCCAGGTCGAGCAGGCCACCGGCCTGCCGCCAGGCCGGATCGCGATCGAGGCGCAGATCGAGGACGCCGCCGGCCTGGCCAGTGTGGACGCGATCGCGGCGGTGTCGCCGCGGCTCGAGGCGCTGATCTTCGGCCCGGCGGACTTCATGGCCAGCATGGGTATGCGATCGCTGACCGTTGGCGCGCCGCCGCCCGGCTACCTGGGCGGGGACGCGTTCCACTACGCCCACATGCGGATCCTGACGGCGGCGCGCGCCTGCGGACTGCAGGCCATCGACGGGCCGTTCGCGGCCATCGCGGATGTCGATGGGCTGAGGGCCAGTGCGGCCAGCGCCGCGGCACTCGGCTTCGACGGCAAGTGGGTGCTGCACCCCGGCCAGATCGAGGCGGTCAACACGCAGTTCTCACCGACCCAGGCCGAGTATGACCGAGCTGAGCTGATCATCGAGGCCTACGAGTACTACACCGGGGTGGAGCGCCGAGGCGCTGCCATGCTGGCCGGCGAGATGATAGACGAGGCATCGCGCAAGCTCGCCCTCGTCCTTGCTGCCCGCGGCCGTGCCGCCGGGCTGACCCGAACGCAGCGGTTCGAGCCGCCCAGGTAGGCCCACCGTGCAGTGGCGCGCGCTCATCATCCCGGTCCTGGCCGGAACCGGCCTCGGCCTGGCGGCCTGCGGCGGCGGCAGCACAGCCAGTCCCGACGCTCACTGGTATCACGACGGCTATAACTTCGGCGTTGGCGTCGACCAGCGTGGGTCGCCGTACGTGCAGGTCGATTCCCCGACTCAGTTCTGCAACGCCGCGCTCGGAGCTCTCGGTGCGGCGGACTTCGGGGAGTCGTCCCGGCTGGCCAGCACGGGTGGCCGTGGCGCCGGGGGCTACCCGACTTCCGACGGCACGGACGTGCCGCGAAACGTGCCGCCCGTCTCGGACACTGCAGCTGAGGCCGCGTGGGTCGCCGGGTGCGTGGCGGCCTTGACTACTGACTGAGGCACGCCGCCAGCCGGTGCCGCAGCGCGCGGTAGGGCCGTCGCGGCGATGGCCGCAACGGCGATGAAGTGCGGCTGCTGCGCCGTTAAGGTGTACTGCGCGGCCGAGGTGCAGTGCGGCGACGGTGTTGGCTGCCGAGGCGGGAGTTACCGGGTGGACGAGGTCGGATGGGCGGTCGCCGGGCTCGACATCGGCGGCACGACGATCAACGCGACCGTGCTGGACTCCGCCGGCCGGTTCCTGGTCGAGGCGATGGCCGAGAGCCCGAGCTTCGTCCAGGAGGGACCGGACAAGGCAATCGATGCGATGGCTCGCGCGCTCGACGACGTGCTGGAGCTGGTCGGGCTGCCGCGCGGCGACATCCGTGCCGTCGGCCTCGACACGCCGGGGCCGGTCAGCGCGGACGGCGTGCTGTCGTCGCGTGGCTCGACGAACTTCGCCAACCCGGCGTGGTACGGCTTCGACGTCCGGCGCGCCCTCGAGGTTCGTGTCGGGCTGCCCGTCGTGTTCAACAACGATGCCAACGCGGCCGCGCTGTACGCGCACCACGCGCACTTCGGCGCCGAAGCCGCGGGGAGCCGTTCTTCGGTGTCCGTGATCGTCGGTACCGGCTTGGGTGGCGGGGTCGTCGAGGCCGGACGGGTGATCCGCGGCGCCGCGGGGATGGCCGGGGAGCTCGGCCACATCTGGATCCCGATGGACGGCCTGCTCGGGCCGGACCAGCCCGTGCCGGTCTGCAACTGCGGCCTGCCGGGTGACGCCGAAAGCGTCGCGTCGCTGACCGGTATCGAGAAGAACCTGCTGCCGCACTGGCTGACCCAGTTTCCCGGGCACGAGCTCGCCGGTCAGCCGGCGCACGTGGCGGCCAAGCTCATCCGCGGCTACGGGGAGGCCGGGGACCCGCTGGCACTGAAGATCTTCGAGCAGCAGGCCATCGCCATCGGCCGGCTGCTGACGATCGCGGCCAACTTCACCGATCCCGACGTGTACCTGCTCGGCGGCGGGGTCGTGGAGGCGGCCCCGCACTTCAGGGACTGGTTCGTGGACCGGGTGCGCGCGCACACCCTGCTGCGCGCCGAGCAGGCGGAGGTGGAGTCCATCGCGCTCGTGCCCGACCTGGATATGGCCGGGGCGCGGGGCTCGGCCATCGCCGCGCGAGCTGCCATCATCGCGGCCACCCGGCTGCGTTGACCGGCGCGAGCAGGGATCAGGCCGTCCAGACGCGCAACGCCGCCAGCAGGCCCCTGGTCACCTCGCCGCGCTCGTCCATGCTGGCGGCCTCGGCCTCGCTGACCCACCGCACGTCGGCGGCGTCGTCGCCCGCGGTCGGCGCCGCTCCGGAGCCTGGGAGCAGGTAGGCGCGGTAGTCACGGATGTCGACGACCGCGCCGGCCGGGCCGGGCAGTTCCGCGGTGCCGAGCAGCGGCCCGCAGCGTGTCTCGAGCCCGGTCTCCTCTCTGACCTCGCGCACCACGGCCTGCTCGGCGGTCTCGCCGGCCTCGATCCGGCCGCCAGGGATCGACCAGAGGCCCCGGCCAGGGTCATGCCCGCGCAAGATCATCAAGAGCCGCCCGGCCTCGTCCCTGATGACCGCGCCGACGCACGGGATCCGGGTGGCGGTGGTGGGCTCGGCTGCCCCGTCGACTGCTCCGGGCATAGCATCCGGGGTCACGGAGCCATTATCCGGCGGCCGACCAGCCGCGCACCCAGCATCGCGCGGCCATGGCCATCGGGATGCGGGGGAGCACGTGCCAGGAGGATCGGACAAAACCGGACACGTCTCACCAGTCGGTCGACGACCGGTCATTACTCAGCGGTAGGCATTTGACGTAGAGAGATCAGGGGATAACGCTGAGTGAGATGAGACCTGCACTCAGCTGTCCGCGCTGCACCTTTGCGGTGCGTGAGCCGAGTGTATGGTCGAGCGCCTACCACTGTGATCAGCACGGCGACGTGCTTCCGCTGCGGTCGGCCCTCAGCGCATCCCGTGATGGGCTGGAAGCCGTGCTGCAAGGTACCAGGGTGCCGGTCTGGGTGCCGTGGCCGCTGCCGCAGGGCTGGCTCGTGACCGGCTTTGCCGGTGCCGGGGACGAGCGAACCGGTATCCGGGGCTGCACGGTCGCGCTTTCGGGACCGAACCCGGTCGGCGGGCCAGCCGAGATGCTGCTGGTCTCTGAGGAGCCGGGTGTCGGCCTCGGGGCCAGGTTCGCCGGCCTCGGCGGCCCCGATCCTGGCGCTTCGTTCGCGACCGGGCCGCCCGCCGCGGTGGTTGAGTACGCCCATCACGAGTTCCCGCTGTGGAGCGTAGACACGATCGACCGCGCCGCTTTCGCGGGCGAAGTGAGCGGGAACTGGCTATGGCTCGTGCTCTGGCCGGAGACGGCCGGCCTGCTCATGCTCGAGCCACTGGAGCTGCGCGACCTGCGCGATCCGGGCCAGGACATCGACCTGCCGTTCGGGGCCCGGTCGCCGCTGCTTCCCGGCTAGTCTTCGCACGTGGTGCGCGCCGATCTGCACAGCCACAGCAGCGTTTCTGACGGTACCGAGCCGCCCGCTGCCGTGATCCAGCGCGGCGCCCGAGCGGGCCTCGACGTCATCGCGCTGACCGATCATGACACCGTGGCTGGCCACCGCGAGGCCATCCGCGCGCTGCCGCCCGGCATGACACTGCTGCCAGGAGCCGAGCTGTCGTGCCGGCTCGAGGGCCACAGCGTGCACCTGCTGGCGTACCTGTTCGATGCCGACAACGAGGCGCTGGCGGGGGAGCTGGCAGAGATCAGGGAGAGCAGGCTGTTCCGCGCCAAGGCCATGGTCGACAAGCTGGCCGCGCTGAAAGTGCCGGTGACCTGGGAGCGGGTGAGTGAGATCGCCAGTGGCGGGGTGGTAGGCCGGCCGCACATCGCCAGGGCCATGATCGACGCGGGCGTGATCGCCAGCATCGACGAGGCGTTCACGCCGACCTGGCTCGGCCCTGGCGGGCCCGCGTACGTGTCGAGGTACGCGCTCGATCCGGACCGCGCTATCCGGCTGGTCCGCGCGGCCGGCGGGGTCACCGTGCTGGCCCACCCGCGCGGCCGCGGGCGCGGCTGGCAGGTACCCGATGCCGTCATCGCCGACCTCAGCCGGGCCGGACTGGCCGGCATCGAGGTGAACCATCCCCAGCACGACGAGCGCGACCGGGGCCGGCTCAGCGAGCTGGCGAGCAGACTGGGGCTGATAGCTTCGGGCGGCAGCGACGACCACGGAGCCCTGACCGATTTCCGGCTCGGCTCGCAGCTAGCACCCGACGGCAGCTACGAGGCGCTGATTGAGCAGGCAACCGGTGCGCAGCCGGTCACCGGGTCCGAGGGAAGGCAACAGCCATGAGCAGTTCAAACGACGCCAGGATCGAGCTGGTGACCGGGGGGCCAGCCAACACCTGGATCGTGGGCGACGACGACGAGGTCATCGTGATCGACCCTGGCACGGCCGCGCCGGTGCTGGACGCGGTCGGCGAGCGCGAGATCCTCGCGGTGATCTGCACGCATGGTCATCGGGGTCACGCTGGCGCTGCGCCGGAAGTCGCAAACCGGGACGAGTCGCCGATCGCGTTGCATCCGCTGGATCGCCGGGACTGGCGCGACCTGCACACGGTCGACCCCGACATCGACATGGAAGACGACGGCCAGTTCGGTGTCGGCGGCGTCACCCTGGAGGTCGTGCACGCTCCCGGCCATAGTCGTGGCTCGGTTCTGCTGTACTGCGAGGCGCTGAACGCTGCCTTTACCGGGGACGTGGTCAGCGAACGCGGCCCGGTGCCCCACGGGGACGGGTTTCCTGACTGGACCAGGCAAATGGACGCGATCGGCGCCCGGGTGCTGACCCTGCCGACCCAGACCAGGCTGCTGACCGGTCACGGCGAGGAGCTCACCGTCGCGACTGCGGACCGGAAGTTCAGCTCGTGGTACTCCGCCGGACCCAATCCGGCGGACGAGGAGCGGCCGTAGTCGGCGGGCGGCGCGGCTGCTGGCGACTGTCGGTGGCCGGCGCGAGCATGGGGACATGGAACAGCTCAGCCTCGAGGGCATGCCGCGGCGGCTGTACGCCTGCACGCCGACCCGGCTGAGCACGTGGCTCGACTGCCCGCGCCGGTACCGGATGACGTATCTGGACCGGCCGGCCCCGCCCAAGGGTCCGCCGTGGGCGCACAACAGCCTTGGCGCCAGCGTGCACAACGCCCTGGCCGGCTGGTGGCGGCTGCCGCGGGCGGACCGGACCGTAATGGCCGCGGGTGGCCTGCTCGACCAGGGGTGGCTGGATGATGGCTTCGCGGACCCGGGCCAGTCGCAGGCGCACCGCCTGCGCTGCCGCCAGCAGGTCCAGCGCTACGTCGACGGGCTCGACCCTGCGGTCGAGCCCGTCGGAGTGGAACGCATGGTCGGGATCCGCACCGAGCTCATCGCGGTGTCCGGCCGGATCGACCGGCTCGACGATCGCCGGGCTAACCCCCACGGCCGGGCCGGCCAGCCGCCCGAGCTGGTAGTCGTCGACTACAAGACGGGACGGCATGAGCCGACGATCGACGACGCCCGGTCCTCCCTGGCGCTCGCGCTCTACGCGCTGGCTGCCGGACGAGTGCTGCGACGCGCGTGTCGTCGGGTTGAGCTGCACCACGTGCCGACCGGCACGGTAGCCGCGTGGGAGCACACGCCGGAGTCGCTGGGCCGGCAGCTGCGCCGGGCTGAGCTGATCGCGGCCGAGTGCGCCGACGCCGACGAGCGGTATCACGCGGCTGCGGCCGGCGGCGTTCCGGCTGACGACGCGCTCCCGCCGCGTCCCGGCCCCGGCTGCGCCTGGTGCGACTACCGGGCGCGGTGCCCCGAGGGCAGTGCCGCCGCCCCGCACCGGCGCCCCTGGGAGGGACTCGGTCCGGTCGACGAGGAGCCGGCGAGGGCTGTCGATCAGCTCGCCTGAGCCCTCCGGGCGCCGTCGGCGTCGCGGTGAGCGCGGCCGCAGGTGTGCACGGTTGGCCGGCGACTCTCAGCGGCGTTCCAGAACTGCGTCAGCGCGGCCGCCGTGGTGACCGGCGCCTCGATGGCTGGCGAGTGGGCAGCGCCGGGGATGCAGGTCCGTTCGGCGCCCAGCTGGTGGGCCATATGGTCCTGCTCTGCGGGCGACCAGGCGTCGTCGTTCTCGCCGTAGACCACCGCGGCGGGCAGTCCGGCCGCGACCACGCCGGCGAGCTCGGCGGTGCGGTCCGGGCAGGTCAGTAGGTACTGGGCCAGCACGATGAGGCTCACCGGGCAGGTTCGCAGGGTCCGCTCGCGCAAGAAGGCGATGACGTGGTCGTCGACGCCGTCGGCTCGCGCCTGCGGCTCGTGCTCCGCGTACCAGGCGCGCCGCACGAGCTCAGCGAGCATGGCGAGGTCGTCGGGCCCGGAACCAGTCGGATCCAGTCGGGCCAGCAGTTCGCGCAGCGCCGCCGCGCGCTCGCCGGCGATGCTCGCCGGGCCAGAGCCGAGCAGCGTGAGCGACAGCAGGGCGTCCGGGCGCCGCAGCGCCGCCTCGCGCGCGATGAGGCCGCC